>JBFMGC010000014.1:22244-63450 GCA_040752815.1 Candidatus Zixiibacteriota bacterium | reverse complement strand
TACCAGCGCCTTCTGGCGTCCGGCAAATCAAAGATGACCGCTAACGTGGCCTGCATGCGCAAGCTCATCACCATCCTCAACGCCATGCTCGCCAAAAACCAATACTGGGAACCAAAATTGACTTGATCTCAACACAGTCGCTACTATTCTGCGCGCAGAACATCAATCACGCTCGTCAGATCCCCCGGCAGCTTCGCCTCAAACATCATCCTTTCCCCTGTCTTCGGGTGTGGGAATTCGATCTTAGCAGCGTGGAGCGCCTGGCGCGGCAGAGCCTCCAGAAGGCGACGCGCCAGCGGGCGCTCAGGGCCGAACATCGCGTTCACCCATTGCTCACGGCCGCCGTAATCAGGATCACCGAACACCGGGTGCCCCAGATGCGAAAAATGCACGCGAATCTGGTGAGTCCGCCCGGTATCGAGCGAAACTTCCAGCAGATCGTAGGAGCGGTACCGTTCGATCAGCCGCCACCGCGTGGTCGCCTCGCGCGGATCGTCACCCTCGACCGCCATAAGCGTGCGGTTTTTCGGGTCACGCCCGACCGGCAGGTCAATCTCCCCGGTGTCTCCCTTCATGTGGCCGCAGATTAGCGCCATGTAGGTGCGCTTGAGCTCACGTGCCTTGATCGCCTGCTGCAAGGCAAGATGAGTATCATCGTCCTTGGCGACCACGAGCAGGCCGGAAGTGTCGCGATCAAGCCGATGCACGATTCCCGGCCGGTGTTTCCCGGACTCATGTGAGAGCTTTTCGAAATGATAGACCAGCGCGTTAGCCAGCGTGCCGCTCCGGTTGCCAACACCCGGATGCGTCACCATGCCGGCCGGCTTGTTGACCACAATTAACCAATCATCCTCAAATACAATGTTTAGAGGAGAATTCTCGCCTTTGATACCCTCCACCGGCAGGGGCGGGATGGTCATTTCGATCAGTTCCCCACCGCTCAGAGAATGCTTGGCAACCACCTTGCGGCCATCGACTAATATCAACCCCTGGAAAATCAGCTTTTGAGCGCGTGAGCGGGTCAGCCCGATCTCCGGATGATCCCCAAGGTACTTGTCCAGACGAGCAGCGCCGATATCGGGCGGCACCTGGTGGGTGATCGTTTCGCCGGGTAATTCGTCCTCGTGGTCCGACACCGCGATTATCCCTCACGCACATCAGTGCGTATGGCGGCGAGCATCTCCGCCACCGCCGCTGTCATCCCCGCCAGCAACGCCTGCGAGATAATCGAGTGGCCCACGAAAAACTCGTCAAACAGGCCCAGTTCGTGCAGGGCCATCACGTTCTTGCTGTTGATACCGCGCCCGGCATAAACCGACAGGCCGGCTTTCGACGCGGCCTGGGCGGCGTTATCGATCCGGTCCAGTTCGCGCTGGGCTTCCTCGAGCGTCAGCGCCAGGGTGAAACTGCCGCAGTTGATAAGCACGGCATCGGCCCCCGCTTTGGCGGCCCCCTTGACAGTATCGGGCTCAGGCTCGACAAAGAAACAGACGCCTATCCCGGCGCCCTTGAAGCGGCCGGCCACATCGGAGAAATCCACAGGCGCGGAATGAAAATCGATCCCGGAAACCTGCAGATCAGGATCGGCGTGGTCGGCGACCAGAGTCACCATGGCCGGCTTGACTTCGAGCACGCGCGCGATAATCTCCTCAGTGGGAGGCACTTCGATAATCAGGCGCGTCTTGACCACTTCGCGCAGGATATACAGGTCGCGATCGCGGATATATTTCCGGTCGCGGCGAAGCGCGATAGCGATACCGTCGGCGCCGGCCAACTCGGCCATCACCGCGGCCTGGGCCGGGTCCGGTTCGCGCCGCTTGCGCACCTCACGGAGCGCCGCAACTTGATCGAGATTCACGCTCAAAAGAGCCATGGACTTAGTCCCCTATATTAACCACGTTTTCTGCGGCAACTCAGCCTGCCGTCACAGAAGCTTATGGCGTTCCAGCGCAGCCGTCAATGTCAAAAACTGAGCGATAGACAGCTCTTCAGCGCGAGTCATGGGCGACAAGCCAAGCTCGGTGAGCAATCCGCCGGCCACTTTGGTGTCCAGTGAGAATGTGGGTACCAGGTTGTTCAGAAGGGTCTTCCGGCGATGTTGAAACGACGCCCGCACTACGCGCTCGAACAAGCCGGTGACCGGGGCGGCCGGCTCCGGCAACGGAGTCAGCCTGACTACGGTCGACATCACATCGGGCCTCGGCTCAAAATGCTCGGCGGAGACATCGAATGCCCGTTCGACCGAAAAGGCTGATTGTGTCAGTATGCCGAGCGGTGACCAGTCTTTGCTTCCCGGCGACGCTGCAATTCGCGCTCCCAGTTCCCGCTGCACCATTAACACGACTGTCACCAGATATTCACGATAACGCAAACACCAGTCGAGCACCGGCGAGGTGATATTGTACGGGAGATTGCCGACCAGTTTGAATCGCCCCAGCTCACGGGCTGTCGGATTGAATTTTAGGAAGTCGTCGTTTAGTAATTGAACGTTGGCGTAATCAGACAACAGTGAAGAGAGATACCCGATCAGGTCACGATCAAATTCTACCGCCCACAGGGTGGCGCCCGCCCTGGCCAGCGGCAGGGCCAGCGCACCACGGCCGGGGCCGATTTCTACAATAATGTCATTCGGTGCCGGTGCAAGAAGCTCGATTACGCGGCCGATAACCTCCTCGCTCTTAAGAAAGTTCTGCCCCAGCCGTTTCTTGGCGTGGTACGCGGGCACCGCTAACCCCCGAAGGTCTCCGCGAGACGAAACAGCTTGCGACAGGCGCGGTCGGTTTGCTTCTCTACTTCCGCCGGAGGCATGCCTCGAAGCTGCGCGATCTTGTCGCGCACATACCGCACGTATGCGGGGCGATTGATCTTGCCGCGAAAAGGTATCGGTGCGAGATAGGGAGCATCGGTTTCGATAATCATCTTATCGAGCGGGATTTCCGCCGCCACACGTGACAGGCGCGATTGGTCGTAGGTCACCACGCCGCCGACTCCAATCACAAACCCCATTTCGATCACGCGATATGCCTCGTCGACGTCGCCCGGAAAACAATGGAACACCCCGCCTGGCAGCAGTTCAGCGTACTCGCCAACGATCAAACAGGTTTGATCAAATGCCTCGCGCGTGTGAATGACAACCGGTAGCTTCAACTCGACCGCCAATTGCATCTGCTGATGGAACGCCGTTTTCTGAACCGGCCGCGGAGAGAGATCGCGGTAGAAATCCAGCCCTATTTCTCCTATCGCCACCACTTTCGGTCTACCGGCCAGGCTCCTGACTTCCGCGAGTGCTTCGGGCGTGAGAGTCTTGGCATCATGGGGGTGTATGCCCACTGTTGCACGAATCATCTCGTAGCGTCCGGTCAGCTCGACCGCGCGCCGGGATGATTCCAAATCTGCGCCCACATTAATAATGGTATGCACACCGGCCTCGCGGGCCTCGCTGACAACTTCGTCGCGAATCCCGTCGAAATCGCGAAAATCGATGTGACAATGCGAGTCGATCATCAACTGACTTTGGCGCCGGGAGGAAGATCTCGATCGAGCGACACGAGCGACAACTGGCTCCCCTTCTTGGCGGCGAGCAGCATACCGCGCGATTCGATCCCGCGGATAGTAGTCGGCTTGAGATTGGCAACCACAACAATCTTCCGGCCTACCACCTGATCGGGCGAATAGAATTCGGCTATCCCGGCCACTATTTGCCGTTTCTCGGACCCGAGGCTTATCTGGAGCTTCAGCAGGCGATCGGCTCCCGCCACCCGTTCGGCCTGGATTATCTCCGCAACACGGAGCTCCAATCGTCCAAACACAGAGATGTCCACTAGGCCGTCCGATGATGCTGCCACTTCTGTTCTGGCCGGCTCGGCGGATTGGTCTGCGACTTCTACGCGCGGGAAGATCGCCTGTTCGATACTGACCGGTGAGCCCGGCTGCAGCTCGAAAAACTTCTGGGCGTTGTAAAGAGTCAAAGTAGAATCATCGAGTCCGAGGACCTTGCGCAACTCTCGCATCTTGCGGGGCATAATCGGATAGAGCGTGATCGAGACAATCCGCATGACTTCAAGGCAGGCATACAGGATGCCGCCCAGCTTTTCGGTTTGACCGTTCCGGGCGAGAATCCATGGGGTGGTATCGTTGAAGAACTTGTTGGCCTGGCGGACCAGCTTGATCGATTCGCCGATGGCATGGGTCAACTGGTACTGCTTGATATGCTCATAGGTGATTCCCGGCAGCGCCTCGGCCACAGCAACGAGATCGTCGAGACCGTCAAGCCCGCGCGCCGGCTTGGGAACACGGCCATCGAAATTGACCGCGACCATCTTCAGCACCCGCGACACAAGATTACCGAGATCGTTGGCCAGATCGGAATTATACTGCACTCCGAATCGTTTGGCCTGAATGTCGCCGTCGACACCGAACGGATACTGTGTCAGGAGCAGGTACCGCGTGCCGTCGGGGCCGAACTGCCTGACCATGTCATTCGGATCGATCTGGTTGCCGAGCGACTTGGACATCTTGTCACCGTCGACCGTGAAGAACCCATGCAAAAAGAGTATATCCGGCGGCTTGAGCCCGGCCGCCATGAGCATGGCGGGCCAGTAGAGGCAATGGAATTTGAGGATGTCCTTGGCCATCAGATGGACCACCTCACTGTTGGTCCACCACTTCGCGAAAGCCTTCGGGTCGTCCCCGTAGCCGATAGCCGTGATATAATTGGAGAGGGCGTCGATCCACACATACGCCACCTGCGTCGAATCAAACGGCAGCGAAATCCCCCACTCCACACGCTCGCGGGAAAGAGAAAAATCGGGCAGCTCCTGCCCGATCAGGCCGAGCACCTCGCGACGGCGCTCCTCAGGCAACACGAGCATCTTTCCCGATTCGATCAGTTCCTTTACTTTATCGATATAGGCGGTCAGGCGGAAAAAGTAGTTCTTCTCCCTGATCTTTTCCGGCGGCCTTTTGTGATCGGGACATAGCCCGTTGACAAGGTCTTTTTCCGTGATAAACTTCTCGCAGCCGGTGCAGTACAAACCCTCGTAATAATCGGAGTAAACCACCTCACGGCCGTCATCGGTGCGGGCGTTCAACATGACATCGAGAATCTTCCGCACGCCCTGGGCGTGGCGTTCGGAGGTGGTGCGGATGAAATAGTCGTTCTCGATATCGAGCGCTTTCCAGGTATCAATGAACTTGGTGACAATCGTGTCGCACAATTCCTGCGGCGACTTCCCGGCGGCGCGAGCGGCATCGGCGACCTTGCTGCCGTGTTCATCGGTGCCGGTCAGAAAGAAAGCCTCGCGTCCGGCCAGCCGGTGAAACCGGGCCAGCATGTCGGCGGCGATAGTCGTGTAAGCGTGTCCGATATGGGGAATGTCGTTCACATAGTATATGGGAGTGGTAACGTAGAACGGTTTTGCCACGGGATGACCTCGTTTCAGGAATGCTACTGATGATTGGACGACTCGTCGTCGAGCAGCTCCAGGCGGCGACGCTCTTCCTCATCCAGGGGGATTTCACCGGGCCGCATCGACGGTTCCCACCGGCCGCGGGTGTCGAGAATGTTCTTGATCTCGCGCGGGCAGGCGCGGCACGGAACGTCCTCGTCGTTTAGGAATACTGCCTCCTGGCGGAATACGTCGATTCTATTGATGCGGCCCGAACCCTTGTCGGTCAGCACGACCGCGCCCACTGGCGGAAACTTCTTCTTGACCGACGAATAAAACTCAGCCTCGTAGCGCAGGCAGCACAGCAGGCGGCCGCAGTTGCCGGAGATCTTGGCCGGATTGAGCGAGAGATCCTGGTCGCGCGCATGAGACGTAGACACCGGCGCAAACTCCTTAATGTGGCAGTTGCAGCACTGGCGGCGGCCGCAGATGCCCATCCCGTCGAGCCGACGGGCTTCGTCGCGCACACCGATCTGTCTGAGTTCGATTCGCGTGCGATAGCGCGAGGCCAGGTCACGCACCAGCGCGCGGAAATCCACGCGGTGATCGGCCGTGAAGTAGAACGTGATCTTACCCCCATCGAACAGGCACTCGACATCGACCACTTTCATGGCGAGACCGTGTTTTTTGATAATGCCCACGACCTCTTTTTGGAAGCGCTCCTCGTCGGCCTTGAGGCGGCGATAGTGGCTGAGGTCCTCCTCGCCCGCTTTGCGGAGGATTGATCGCGGAATCGACTTGGCATCGAATTGCATCTCGACAGTTATGCGTTTGGATAGGCGGCCCATATCTTCGCCCTGTTCCGCCTGTACGATCACGTAGTCGTTGATTTTCAGACTGTGGTGATAACTATTATAGAAGTACTCCCTCCGGGAGCCTTTGAATTCTACCTGAAACAGTTCTGCCATACTATATCCGTCGGGCCGCGGCCTTGCCGTCCGGCTGCAGGTCGACCTTAAGTTTAAGGGCCATAGCAAGTAACGCAGGCTGAATATGCACATTGAGCTGCAAGTCGGCAAGCGTATTCTTGGTCGTGACGATCATCCGCTGCACCGCAGAGGCATCGCCAAAGCGTACCGCCATTTCGCTGATCTCATGCGTATGATCAACATTGACGAGTTCCGCGTCGTCGCCCGTATGCGCCATCCAGGCGCAATCGCGCAGCAGGGATTGCCACGCCAGAACCAGTTCCTGCGCCTGCCCGCGATCTCGGAAATTCAGGCTTTCGCTCATCCTGCCCACCAGCTCCGATGCCGAGCCGTGTACGAGTGCCCGGAAAAGTATCCATGCGATCTCACGGGTGTCGCTACGCTCTTCGCCCTCGACCGGCAGGATACTGATCGCCCGGCCCAGCGAGCGCTCGGTCACTCTGGCAGCCCGGCGAGCCTCGGTCTCCGATACCTTGTACTTTTCCACAAGATAGCGCACGATCATCGGCTCCGGCAGCCGATCCAGCCTTATCTTCTGGGCGCGAGAAAGAATGGTGGGCAGAATCTTGTCGGGATTCAGGGCCGTCAGGATGATCACGGTATCCGTCGGCGGTTCCTCGATCAGCTTGAGCAGCGCATCAGCGGAGACCGGCCTCATCGTATCCATCTGGTAAAAGACGACCACGCGCACAATCCCGGCCGGGCCGCGCACCGAAAGTTGCCGCTTCACCTTGCGGGCCAGTTCAATCGGTATGCTGATGGAGCGCGCGCGATCCAACAGCGCGAACGGTTCTTCCCGCTTCGATTTCAGCACCAGGTTGGTCAGGCCAATAGTGTCTTCAGGGACTTCGTCATCATCATCAGCCCTCGCTTTCCCGCGTGCGACCCGCCCGGCCTCGTCGACCACGGTCCCCGAGTCAGCCTGCTCCTTGTGCGGCGGAAGCGGGACGATCAGATGTAGTCCCTCGAAATTGAGATCGTGTACGAGACGGCAGTTACGGCATTCGCCGCAGGGTCGGCGCGTATCGGGTCGGTCCGGCGTACCAAGGGGCGACTCGCAGTTCAGAAGCGCGGCGAACTCGATCGCCAGGCTCCAGGCGCCCACACCTTCGGGGCCGTGGAACAGATAGGTCGACGCCACCTTCCCGGCCGCATGGGCGCGGGCGAGTATTGTCCATGCCTTCGACTGCCCCTGAACAATATCAAAGCGACTCAATCTGAATCCACTTCACCGGGTCGAGCGGTTCACGTCCGTTACGCAGTTCAAACCTGACTACACCATCCTTGGCGGCGCGGCCGAGTCTCGTCCGCGACGCCACAAACTGGCCCTCGGACACCAATATCTCGCCGAGACCGGCATAGGTGCTGTAGAACTGGTGATCATGATTGATGATAACAAAATTCCCGTAACCGCGCAAATTACCCGAATACGCCACCGTGCCCGACGCCACACAATCAATATCGGCCCCGGGTCTCGCCCGTATGGAAACCCCGGGTGAGAACGATCGCAGGCGAGTAACCGGATCGACCTGTTCGCCGAAATTGACCACGATCTTCCCTCGGCACGGCGCGAGCAGCTTCCCCTGCAGGGCGGCGAACGCCGACGGTCCCTTATCGGCCTGTGGGGTCGGTCGGCTCAGGCGGGCTTTTTCGAGTCGCTCCAGAATATTCTGCATCTCCTCGGCCGCCTGGCGAAGGCTGATCACCCGGTCGGCCTCGGCCATGCTCTTGCGGCGCAATTGGTCGAGACTCTTCTCCTGGCGCTGCTTCTGGGACTCGCCCAGGGCGCGGCTGGTCTCGCGCTCTTTTTTCAGAGTCGAGATCTGTTTTTGGCGATCGCTCATATCACCAAGCTGAACCGCCGACTGGTCCACCATCGCAGACGCATCTCTGACCGTACCGGATTCGAAATCCGCCAGCGCCGTCAGATAGACGATCTTGCGGTTGTACTCCAGTTCTTCGTTGGGATCAGCAGTGAACGCTTTCATCGGCTTCCTCGCCAGGGCGTAGAATTGGCGAATGTTGCCGAGATACCGCCGCTGACGGCGATCATACTGCTCACGGTAGGCGTTCAGGAGGGAATCGCCCCGCTTGATATCGGCCTGCAACTGGCTTAGCTGTTTGTTCAGGCGACGAAGGACCTGGCGGTCCGACGCGATGCGCTCATCGTACTTGCCGATCGCCTTCAGCACCTTGCCTTGCTCGGCTTCAAGCGAGTCAAGGCGACGCTGTCCGGCGTCGACATCCTTCTGGATTTTTTCCAGTTCTACTTTCTGCCGGAGGATGTCGGCGGATTCGTCATCAGCTCGGACGACTCCCGACAGAACGAAGACAACCGTCGCGATTGCACCGCACATTCGCACCGTCATACTAATCTCTCAGCATCTTGCGCAGTCCGAGCAGCCCGCTTACAGCGCCAAGCAGAGCCGCGCCTGCACAGAACAATGCTATCTCATTTGTCGACGGAAAGACGATATCGATTTGGGCCAGACCGATCCGCGTGCGGCCATAAAAGATCAGCGCCCAGCCCAGGAGCGCGGCGACACCACTTATCAGGAAGCTTTCAATCAGAAATGGCAGAGAAAGAAAGACGCGCCCGGCTCCCAAGAGCAGCATCTGGCGGAACCCGACCGCCTGGGCACGGGTCATCAGACGAATGTTGTTGGCCGAGCTGACAAGCGCTCCTGCGAATATCAGCACTCCGAGCACCAGGCCGATTTGGAATATGACCTCCTTGGCCCGCTCGGCCTTGTCCAGCCATTCGCGGCTGTAGTGTATTTCGCTCAGCCCGGCAATCGTTCTCAAACCTTGTTCCAACTTCGCCATGGCGGCGCCGTTGCGGAAATCATCCTGTACGGTCAACATATACGAGCGCGGCAGCGGGTTGGTTTGTTCGTATCCCACGAGAAGATCGGTGCCCACCATGTCGGCCAGGCGCTGCCGGGCCAGGTCGCGGGAGATGAGTTCGCAATTGATTACACCGTCGATCTGCATCACCCAATCGGCTATGCCGGTAAGGGTCGAATCCGACACCGCCTCGTCAACGAACACCTCCACGCGAAGTTCGGAGAGAAGATCACGATAGAAGCGATCGGCAGTTCCGGCGGCGATCCAGAAGAAATCAAAAAGAAGAAACAGCAGGGTAAGTGATAACAGCGAGGCCGCCGCAGTCCCGGCATTGTGACGCAGGTTGCGGCCCACGCGCATGGCCGTGTGCGCCGCCCGGCTCATTCCAGGACCCCGTTGCGAAGAAAGTAAGTCCGGCTGTGTGGAATCTCTCCCGGCGGGGGCTGCGACGCGAGTATGAGCATCGAGCTGCCCGACAGCGCCACTTTCACGAGCGATTCGATCACCCGCTGGTAACTGGTCGAATCGAGACCGGCCGACGGTTCATCGACCAGTATGAGCGGCTGATCGGCAATCGCGGCGCGGGCGAACTGGACCAGCATGGTCTCCACGCGTGTCAAATGCCGCGGGTACTTGGCGGCCAGTTTCAGCAGGGAGAACTCGGAGAGCATACGAAACAGCCGCTCCTGCTGGGCGCGCTTGTGCTCGCCGTTGAGAACCAGCGGCAGGGTGATATTCTCCGCTACCGTCAATGTCGGCACAAGGCCGAACGGCCCGCCCACCCCGCCGATCTGTCGGCGGACCTGGCGGACAATCCGGCGTCGCAGCGGAAACAGTGACTGGCCGAACATGAGCACCTGCCCCTGCTCCGGTGTGCGAAGGCCGAGCATCATCTCGACCAGTGTGGTTTTACCGGAGCCCGACGCGCCGGCGATCACCGCGGAGCAGCCGGATTCGAGCTTGAGATTCAAGCCGCGAAAGAGAAAGCCGCCGCGTTCAACGCGCTGGTGGATATTTGTAAGCTCAACGACCGGCTCTTTCATGATAATTGTACCCATCGGCTGATATGCAGACCGAGTTCATGTCATCCGTAACTGATTATGATGCTGCGGGATTGGATGAGCAACAAGATAAAAGCTCCGATGCGCAGCTGGTGCTGGTGCCCCAGCGTAACCGTGGGCGGCAGAGCTCCCGCTTGGTGGCTCACCCGCTTGCGGGTGGGTCTTTAGTGCTCCGTGCACAACGATACATTAAGTGCAACGTTCATCTCATGGCGGGTATGAAGCAAACCAGCCTTACGAGACTCGGCTGGAGCGTGGGCGGCTGGCCTCCTGGTCTGCCCCTCTCTGGTTGCGCTCCTGTATATCGGTCAGTGCTGTAGGTCGGGTTCCGAGCATGGACCATTTGAGCGAGAAACCCGACACCTCATCGTGTGCGGGAGGTTCCGGTCTGGTGCCCCAGCGCTTGCGCTGGAATTGGATTCAGCATCCTTACAAGACCACGAGACCAAAATCGTTGCCCTCCTCGATCCAAACACCGCATCTTTGGCTTGGGCTGACACAACCTGAAGGAGACCCGATGATCAAAGGCGTACATACGATGTTCTTTACGTCGCAGCCGGAGGAGCTGCGGGCGTTCATTCGTGACAAACTCCGGTTCTCTTACACCGATGTCGGCGACGGCTGGCTGACATTCAACTTGCCCGAGGCCGACATGGGTTGCCACCCGGACGACCCGGCCAACGGGCAGCCGTCGGGACAACCGTATATCTCGTTCTACTGTGACGACATCAACGCAACAGTTGCGGAGCTGAAATCTCGCGGCGTGCAGTTCGTGGACGACATTGAAGATCACGGTTACGGTTTCGTCACCCACCTCATGATGCCCGGCGACATCAAAGTGGAGCTATACCAACCGAAGTACACGAAGAAGCGGTAGGACAGAACCCCTCGGCCGCTTCGGCCGAGGTAGTTCTGCCACTACGAACTTGGCGCTCTCAGACTGTAGGTCGGGTTCGCCGCATTATCCAATGGAGCGGCAAACCCGACATCTTTTCTTGATCCGAGCTGCTCGTCCACAACGTCCTGTTAGCCCCGAGATCATCTCATAGCGGGCATGAAGCAAACCCGCCCGACAATCCTCTAAAAGAAAAACGTACCCGCAGCAAGCTGTGGGCTACCTGTTGTATGAGGATAGCGTTGTAGGTCGGGTTCCGAGCATTGACCACTTGAGCGAGAAACCCGACATCTGCTCTCGATCCGAGGTGCTCGTCCACAACGTCCTGTTAGTCCCGAAATCGTCCCATAGCGGGTATGAAGCCAACCCGCCCGACTAATCCTTCATCGAGGCCAGGAATTTGCGGTTGCTCTCGGTTTTTTGGATGCGGCCCAGGAGGAACTCCATCGACTCGATCGGATTCATCTCCGCCAGGAACCGCCGCAGGATATACAGCTTGGACAGCACATCCTCTTCCAGCAGCAGATTCTCCTTGCGAGTCTCGGACCGGTTGATGTCCATCGCCGGGTAAATGCGCCGTTCCGCCAGGCGACGGTCCAGCACCATCTCCATGTTGCCGGTGCCCTTGAACTCCTCGAAAATGACCTCGTCCATGCGCGAGCCGGTCTCGATCAGCGCCGTGCCGATAATCGTGAGCGAGCCGCCTTCTTCGATATTGCGCGCCGCGCCAAAAAACCGTTTCGGCATGTGCAGGGCGTTGGAATCGACACCGCCGGAAAGAATCTTGCCTGAGTGCGGCACCACCGCGTTATGGGCGCGGGCCAGGCGGGTAATGGAATCGAGCAGGATAACCACGTGCTGCTTGTGCTCGACCAGGCGCTTGGCTTTCTCCAAAACCATCTTGGCAACCTGCACGTGGCGCTCGGCGGGTTCGTCGAAAGTAGAGGATATCACCTCGCCCTTGACCGAGCGGCGCATGTCGGTGACCTCTTCGGGGCGCTCGTCGATAAGAAGCACGATCAACTTGACTTCGGTATGATTGGCAGTGATCGCCTGCGCGATCTTCTGCAGGATGATCGTCTTGCCGGCTTTAGGCGGCGACGTAATCAGCGCACGCTGGCCCCGGCCGATCGGGCACATAAGATCGATGATGCGAGTGGTGACTTCCTGCTGGCCCACCTCGAGCTTGAACGCCTTGTCCGGATAGAGCGGGGTCAGGTTATCGAACAGCGTCTTGTGCTTGGCAACATCCGGATCGTCGTAGTTGACCGCCTCGATCTTGAGCAGCGCGAAATACCGCTCGTTATCCTTGGGCGGACGCACCTGGCCGGAGATGGTATCGCCGGTGCGGAGGTCGAAGCGCTTGATCTGCGACGGTGACACGTAGATATCATCCGGGCCGGGCAGGTAGCAGTAGTCCGGCGAGCGGAGGAAACCGTACCCCTCCTCCATGGTCTCCAGAACACCCTCGGCGAAAATCATGCCCTCGCTGCCGGTGGACTGAGCCTCCATGATCTTGTAGATCAGCTCGGACTTGCGCAAGCCGGACACCCCGGGGATATCCAGCGCCTCGGCCGCCGCGAGAAGCTCGGCGATCGTCTTCTTCTTCAGCTCGGCCAGTTCCATTGCGGAGTTTTTGTTATCAGTTTTTGTTTCCAAACAGGTTACCTTTCCTCAGTCGTCCGAGAGTTCTTCGACCGGGGCATCGCCCCACAGTCTCTCCAGAGCATAGAAGCGCCGGGTTGGTTCATAGAAAACATGCACAACTACATCGATATAGTCAAGCAATACCCAATTGCCCTCGCGCTGACCCTCGCGGTAAGTTGGCTTTTGGCCCAGGTCAGCCAGGCCGTCGTAAATCTCTTCCGCGATCGCCCGTACATGGATATCGGCCTCGCCCGAAGCGATAACAAAGTAGTCACAGACGGATGACAAGTCCTTGAGCTTGAGTATTCTGACATCGAAACCTTTTTTTTCGAGAGCGAGCCGACCGGCCGCACGGGCGAGAGCAAGCGGGGAAAGTTTTCTCAAATTGCGATCTGAATCTCCTGTTTATTTCGACGCCACCACGGCAGGGCGGATGCCGTCGGCGCCGACTACCAGCGTGGCGGTGATTACCTCACGATTGTTCTCCAGGGGTTTATACTCGACCTCACCGGGCTCCATTCCGAGCCGCTCGGCTAAGATGCGACAGGCCGCCAAGTCGTCAACGCGCGAAAGCAGGAACGACTTCGAAATCTGACGGGTATCGAACCGCTTCGTTTCTACAATGGAGACTTCGATTTCTAAATCGGAAACAGCCTCAATTTGTTCCGCCAATTGCTTAATTCCTCCCAGCTTTCCGGATGCATCGACGATTTGCAGACGCACCTGATGGTGCGGGGTCGGTTTTTCCAGCGAGTAGCCGCCGGCAACCGGATAGGCTCTCACGCCGAGGTACACTACTACCGCAACGCATCCCAGCAATAACGCTACGTCCAGAATCCGAGACAGTCGGCGGTACCGAGGAGTTGCCTGCGGAATGCTGTCCGGCGATGGCGCCGCCGGATGCGAGCGCTTGCGGTTAAACATTGGGTTGTCGGGGGAAGCTTGGGTCTGAGAAAACTCGAAGAGAACGGGCCATCAGGTTTTTCACTCAATTAGAAAGGGACTCCACCGGCCGCCGTATGGCCGCCCGTAGTAGGGATCATAGTAGCCGATTCCGCGCTGTACGCTAAGAGACATCAGCACCTTATCCGACGGACGATAATCGAGCCGGAAGCCGGGCAGGAAGCTGGCCTCAGATTCGGCCCGACCCCACAGGGAGCCGGGGTTATGCAGAACACCTAAGTTTATTGCCAAGTGCAATTTAGAAGAGATTACATAATCCATTGTGGTGCTCCACAGGCCCACCGATCCCGATGAACCACCGCCGCTGAAAAACGCTACAGAGTAGCTGTTTGACCACTTGATGCGCGAGAGGTCGATCAGAGAAAACGGCGTGCCGGCCGGATTCAGACCGAATCCGGTTGCGGCGTTGGCCTGGGAGTCCTTGAGCGACGCAACATCGGCCTGCTGCGCAGCCGGCGCGCCGGTTAGAGCGAGTGTCAAGAGGGCTGTGGCGACTATCCGTTTCATGGCGTTATCTCCAATCCCAGCATTATATTAGCGCGGCCCGACGCATACGTCAATCAAAAAAAGTGGAACCGTTTTCCGGTTGGCGTAGGGCAGGTGCCCGCCAGTGACGGGCTTCCTGCCGCTATCGACAGGTCCACGGGGACCTGCCCTACGCTAGTTATAACGCTCCACCGGTCGGCCGGTTGGCAAAAAACGTCTGTTTCTTTCAGTCACCGGCGAATTTTTCTGCTAACTCGCGCAACTGCTCGACCGAGTTCACCCCGCGGACTTCATCCGGGTCGGGCGCCTGCACGACCGCGACCGGATAACCCTTTTGATTGAGTATCCGCACAGCGTCAGTCAGATAGTACTCCTGCTGGACGTTCGCGCAGTCGATCTGCTCGATCGCCTCAAACAGCAGCCGGTTGTCAAAACAGAATGTGCCGGTGTTTATCTCTCTGATTTTCAGGACATCAGGAGTGGCGTCCTTGTGCTCGATTATTTCCTCGATCAGATCGGTACCGTGTTTGCGCACGATACGACCGTACCCGGTCGGATCGTCAAAGACAGCCGATAAACAGGTCGCCGCCGCCCCCGATTTCTCATGGATCCCGAAAAGCCGGTCGATTGAGGATCGCGACAGAAACGGCACATCGCCGGCCGCCACCAGAGTGGTACCGTCGAATCTGGCCAGCTTGTCCTTTGCCATGCTGACGGCGTGGGCCGTGCCAAGCTGGCGCTCCTGAAGAACAAACGTCACCGGATAATCCGCCAAGGCCTCGCGCACCAAGTCCGCCTTATGCCCGATAACCAAAACCAGGTGATCAAAGCCGACAGGGATGAGCGTGTCCAACAGCAGCCGAATCATCGGCTGACCGTTGATCTCGTGCAGCACTTTGGGCAGGTCGGATTTCATCCGCTTTCCCTTGCCTGCCGCGAGGACAATTGCAGATTTCTTGCGTGTCAAACTTTCCTACCCGATGTAAGCTGAAGTTCGGCGCCGGGCGCCGACGTTTACTTCCTGGTCGGCCTGTTATTCTGATCGACATGGACCACGGCCGGCTTGAATGTGGCCGCCTCTTTCTTGTCGATCAAGGCCCAGGCGATAATGATGATCAGGTCCCCCGGCTGCCCCTTGCGCGCGGCGGCCCCATTGAGCGTAATCGTGCCGCTCCCCGGCTCACCGCGGATGACATAGGTGTCGAACCGCTCGCCGTTGTTCACGTTGACAATCGAAATCCGTTCGAACTCAACCAGATCGGCCAGCTTCATCAGGTTCTCGTCGATAGTCAACGACCCGACATAGTTGAGATTGGCCTCGGTGATCGTGGCGCGGTGGATTTTGGATTTGCAGACGGTGATCAGCATTTGTATCTGCCTGCTCGGTTGCAGCTCAGGCGGCGGGCCTCGCCTCTCGGCAGATGTGGGCATCTGCCGGGCACAGCATCGCCGGTACAGTCATCTTTGGCCGGTCTGAGCAGACTAAGCGGCCCGAATATATATCTAAATGGCGCACTTATGCAACCTGAGTCTTCAGCATGCTTCTAACAGGCTGTAAACCAATTGGTTCCGTCGTTCCGGCCGGTTCCTTACGGGTGGATTTCGACCCAGTTTTTGGCCGGAAAGATTTCGAGCTCGTCGGCGATATCGTCAACCGCCTTAACGAGGTTCTTCCAGCTCACCCGGTGCTTGGCCGACCGTGAGGTGAGCCACTGGGCCTGCTGATGTTCGTCGGACAAAGTCACCTGCGCATCGGGCGGCACGACCACGACAATTAGCGGCAGAATCCAGACTTTGTCGTTTTCCGGCTCGAAAAACTGCACCAGATACTCGGTGGCGAATATGCGGATATTGGTCAGGCCGAGGCCGTGTTTAATCTCGCGCGCCACTGCCTGGGCGACTGACTCGTCGGTGCGTTTTTCACCGGTGAGAAAACCCCAGTAGCCGGCGTAGGTTTCCGACTCGGCCCGTTGAAAGACCAGGTATTTCCAACCGTCGGCATCCTGTTTGACGATCGCGGCGTTGAACCCTTTGGGCACGATTCCGATATCTCGACGCGGCTTAGGCATGGTGAAAGATGTCTCCTTTCGCGTGGCGGGAAGGTAGTGGTTTTGGAGGGAGGGTCAAGGGGAAAGATGGGATGCGGGCGGGGAACACGAATGAGAATTCGTAGCGCAGAATCCTCCGGCCGCTTCGGCCGGAGTGATTCTGCGATATCACTCACGCCATTCGAGCGTAAAGGACATCCTCGTCCACCGCGCTCTATTGCCTCGCAGCCAGATGGCAGAATCACCCCGCAGAAGCCGCGGGGGATTCTGCCCTACGAATTTATCGGCATCCCAATCCTACCCCACCCTCATATTATCAATCAAACTCACCCCGTGCACTTTGACCGATAATGAGCAAACCGTGTTGCGCATGACCGTGTCCACAGCCTTCAGCGTATCAAAGTCCGTAAACGCAATATAATGTATCTCCGCGCTGGGACAGGTGGCGCGAATGACAGCGCGCATCTCTTTCGTGATCTTCTTGACGTCGACGATGCCCGACCTGACCATCGATCTCGCCGACATCAGCGCATAATACAAACAGACCGCCTCCCAGCGCTGGCGCTCATTGAAATAACGATTTCGCGATGACATCGCCAGGCCGTCGGGTTCGCGCACGGTCGGTGCAATGATATACTTGACCGGGTAGCCCAAATCGCGGGTCATCTGGCGAAGCACTACCGCCTGTTGGTAGTCCTTCATGCCAAATACGGCGACATCGGGACGGCAGATGTTGAATAGCTTGGCGACCACCGTAGCCACACCGCGAAAGTGCCCTGGACGCCGCTTGCCTTCGAGCGCCTGGGAGAGCTTGTCGACATTCAGCCATGTTTGAAAGCCGTCCGGGTAGATCTCCCCTGCCTTCGGCACGAACACTATACCCGAACGCCCGCTCTTCCCCAGGGTGGCTTTGATTTTCTGAACATCGGACTTCTCATCGCGCGGGTACTTGGCGAGATCTTCGTGCGGGGCAAACTGGGCGGGGTTGACGAAGATAGTCGTGATCACGACATCGGCTTCTTTCATCGCGCGGCGCACCAGCGCCAGATGGCCCTCGTGCAGCGCCCCCATGGTCGGGACAACGGCAATTTTCTTTCCCCGCGCCGCGAGTTGCCGCGAGACCGTTTGCATCTTCCTGACTGAGCGGATGACTTGCATAGCGGAAATATAATTGGTGGATCAGTGAAACGGGACTCAAATGTAATCCGTTGCGGGAGATCCTGTCCGCCGCCAGTCCGCCGACGAGCGCCCGCTTCACCACGCCAAAGGGGCGGGCCGTTTCCGACCCGCCCCTTCTTGCAAAGAAAGGAGGGCGATACCGCTTTCGCGGTTACTTGAGCAGAAGCATCTTCTTCGCCATCGTCTGTGTGTCAGTCGTCAGACGATAGAAGTACACTCCCGAGGCCACCGGTTTGCCGGCCTCATCGGTCGAATTCCACTCCACTTCGTAATGCCCGGGGCTCTGCGCCTGGTCCACAAGCGTACGCACACGCTGCCCGATGACATTATAAACTTCCAGTGTCACATGCACAGGGACCGACAGCGAATAGCCGATAGTCGTGGCCGGGTTAAACGGGTTAGGATAATTCTGATCCAGCGTGAAGTCGGCCGGCATCATACCGTCTTGACTCCGAGCCACTGTTTCGGCGGCGATTTCGTCAGTAAAGGCAGCAGCTCCGGCCGACGCGCCCACACAGAAGTTATCGAAATCAGATACCGACTTGGTAAACCCGCAGCCCACCGCTCCGGCGAGCGCCGAGGCGAATTTGTAGGTGCCTACAGTGACCCCGTCGACTTTCAGAGTGGTCGTGCCGTCGGCGGCCTCAATCACCTGCACATGATACCATACACCAGTAGTGATCGTGCGCGCCCAGGAGGCCACCTGCGTGTTGGAACCGCCGGCACGATTGTAAATCTTCCAGGTGTTGCCGACATCATCACCCTGTACGAACCGGTAATTGCTGGCGTCCCGGTAAGCGAAGATGATCCGCGCATTCCTCTGGGAGCGGCCCGAGTTCATGCGCACGTCGCAGTCAATAGTCGCCGTGGTAAACGAGCCGAAGGGCGACGTGATCCGCGCATTCGTGGTGTTCGAATTGCCGCGCATGTATCCACCCGTCGCGGTCCACGTCCCGAGAGCATTGACCCAGCCGGTGAGGTTGCCGTCGTTGAAATCGTCACACTGCTGCGCGGGTGGTGTGGACACGGTGATATAGCCGACTTTGGTTTCGCCGTCCGATCCGCACGCATTGCTCGCCGTCAGCGTTACGGTGTACGTCCCCGCTGAGGCATAGACATGAGAAGGGTTCTGTGCGGTCGACGTTCCCAAATCGCCGAAATCCCAGCTCCATGATGTTGCGCCGCCGGTCGACAGATCGGTGAAGTTGACGGTCAGCGGCGCATACCCGCTCGTCGGTGATCCCGAGAAATTGGCCACCGGCGTCGTCGATACCGTTATGTATGCGGTCTTGGTCTCGCCGTCAGAGCATCCCTGGCTGCTGCTCGTGGCAGTCAGCGTGACCGTATAGGTCCCGGCTGTGGTATAGGTGTAGCTCGGATTCTGTGCTGTGGATGTGCCCCCGTCACCGAATGTCCAGGCCCAGGAATCGATCCCGGTTCCAGTGGACAGATCAGTAAAGTTGACTACCAGCGGCGCGCAGCCGCTGGTCGGGGTTGCCGAGAAATTGGCGATCACGTCACACACTGGACCGTCATTCACGGCGTTAAACGCGTTGACACGCCCCGCACCAAGCTTTCCGGCATAGCTGCTGTTGCACCCCAGGCCGTAGATGTTGTCAGCGGTGGCATACAGGCGATCGCGCACCTGCGCGGCTGTCCAATCGGGGTGCCGCGACCATATCAGCCCGGCCACACTCGCCGAAATCGGCGTGGCCATCGAGGTACCGTCCATCATCGCTACATAATCGCTCGCCGGGTCGGAATGATCGTGATACAGGCTCATAATACCGGTACCGGGAGCGGAAATATCCACCCACGTACCGTAGGTCGAGAAGTCCGCCTTGCAGTCCAGGCTGTCGGTGGCGGCGACATTGATGACATCGGTGCGGCCGCCCAGATAGTCGGCCGTCTGCGAGCCGTCGTTCCCCGCCGCATGGAAAACCAGACCACCGCTGTTGATGAAGTAGGTTACCGCGGCGTCGATACCGCCGGAGTTCGATGAACCCCAACTACAGGAGGCAATCCGGGCACCGTTGTTGGCGGCGTAATAGAATGCCGAGGCGGCAAAATCCATCCGGACATACCCGACTTCCCAGATAATGTAAGTACCCGACCAGCCGATACGGCAAGCCATGGTCTTGACCCCGTTTCCGGTCGGTTGGAGCGTGCCGTTGCCCCAGCCTCCGCTGACGGCCGCCGTGGCGTATCCATTGTTCGTAATCGCGGACACATTGCCCGCACAGTGCGTGCCGTGGCCGTTGAAATCGCGCGGGTCGTTGTCAGCGGTGTTGCAGTCCTCGCCCGACCAGCACGGCGTGGCGCCGTCTACCCAGTCGTAGCCGACCCAGTCATCAACGTACCCGTTGCCGTCATCGTCGACACCGGCCGCACCGTTCTTCTCGGTCCAGTTGATCCACATGTTTCCGTCGGCGGCGGTCGGATTGGTCGACGAGGCATTCGACCCACCCAGGTCTTTATGATAGTACCGCACGCCCGTGTCTAAAATGGCGACAATGATCGCGGGGTCGCCGGTCTCCAGATCCCACGCCTCCGGGGCATCGACATCGTGATCGTTAGCCTGTGTCAGGTGCCATTGATCGCCGTAGAATCCGTCGTTAGGCGTGGCGTACACGGTGTGAATGCCGATCGGCTCGACATGGTCGATCAGCGGGTGTTGGCGGTACGCCGCCATAGCGTCATCGAGAGTCCCCGACTCGAATTTGACCTTGTAGTACCGGGCGAGATTGCGCGTCAGCGAGACCAGTGCCTCGTTGCTGCCGGGGAACTGCTTGGTGAAATTGGAAACGGCAAAGCGGTGTGACAGTGCGTCGAGATCGGACATGCCGGTTTCGATCACACCGTTGGCTGCCGGCCGGGTATTGAGCTTGCCTATGTCCGACCGAAGCACGACTATGAACTCATCCGGGACATAGCCGACAAACGAAGGTACATTCGCGGGGCGATTCACCTTCGCCACATCCTGCGCGAAAACCGAACCGGCCACAAGCAGCAGGCCGCATGCCGCCAAAAGGGCGAAGTGCTTCATAGATTCTCCTTTGACCGTAGAAAGAGGTTAGTTACTCGTATGGAACGCTAAAAACTCTCATGATCAGTCGTATTAAATTAACGCACCACCTCCTTGGGAACGACCGAGCTGTCGCACCTGAATGTTCTCTATCGCCAGAGAAGCATAATCCGGAGGGGTGTCAAATCTACTTGGCTTATTGGATTTCGTCTTCAGGTTAAAAAATACCCCACTTGGTCAAATCGAGGCAACAACTTTTTTTGGCCCGTCAAAAAGCGCCCGTGCGGGCCCGGCGGCTGCGTAACCGGGACTAATGTCACATTTGTATGGTGCGGGGAACCGCCCGGTGCTATCATTCCCGCTAATTGACCCATGCAACCCGATGAGATCCGATCCTCCAAGCGGGCGGCGCTGATTGTCGCCACCCTGAGTTCCTTTCTTGGCCCGTTCATGGGTTCGTCGGTCAATGTAGCCCTCCCCACTATCGGCCAGAACCTGGCCATGGGAGCGGTCACGCTCGGCTGGGTCAACACCGCCTTCCTACTCTCTGCTGCCGCCTTTGTGATTCCTTTCGGGCGCCTGGGCGATATCTACGGCCGTAAACGCATTTATGTCTACGGAGTAACCCTTTTTACGCTGTCGTCCGGACTGGTGGCGATCTCCCAGTCGGCGGGCTGGCTGATATTCTCGCGCGTGATGCAGGGGATTGGCTCCTCGATGATCTTTGCCACCGGAATGCCCATTCTGATCTCGGTCTTCCCCGTGGGCGAACGCGGGAAGGCGCTGGGGATTGCCGTTTCGGCGGTATATCTTGGTCTTTCGGTCGGGCCGTTCATGGGCGGTGTGATTACCCAGCACCTGGGCTGGCGGTTTATCTTCTGGATGAATCTCCCGATCGGTGTTTTTCTGGCCACTGTGATTCTGTACATGCTGAAGGGCGACTGGGCGGAGGCCAAAGGCTCGAAATTCGATCTGGCCGGATCGCTCGTTTTGGCCCTGTCGCTCCTACTGGCCATGTACGGCTTCTCCAAGCTGCCGGACACCCTGCCCGCAGTGATCGGTTCAACCGGGCTGATCGGCGTGATCGCCTTTGTAATTTACGAGCAGCAGATCGACCATCCGCTTATTGATATCGGCCTGTTTCGCCACAACACGGTTTTTGCCTTCTCGAGCCTGGCCGCACTCATAAACTACTCTGCAACTTTCGCAGTCGGATTTCTGATGAGTCTGTACCTGCAAAACCTGAAAGGACTCACGCCGAAGGAGGCCGGGATTGTGCTCATGGCCCAGCCGATTGTCCAGACGATCTTTTCGCCACTGGCGGGTCGCCTGTCTGACAAGACTGAGCCCCGCACGGTAGCGTCGACCGGCATGGCGGTCTGCCTGCTTGGGCTGGTTTGCCTTGTGTTTCTCACGTCGGCCTCGTCGATCACCTACGTTGTTACTTGCCTGGTCATTCTCGGATTCGGCTTCGCCTTGTTTACCTCCCCTAACACCAATGCCATCATGAGCTCAGTCGAGCGGCGCTACCTCGGCGTGGTAGGGGCAATGGTCGCCATGGTGCGCCAGTTGGGGATGATGTTCTCTATGGGAATCCTCATGATGCTCATGGCCCTCTTTCTCGGCAAGGCTGCAATTGAGCCGGCCAACAAGGAGTTGTTCGTCACCTCCGCGAGAGTGACTTTCGCCGTGTTTGCAGTGCTCTGCCTGGGAGGCATATTCGCGTCGCTGGCGCGCGGCAAGCTTCGCGGGGACTAGCGCCACAAGAATCAATATCGTGAGCGGCGGACGTTATGAAGCAGGCACGTAGGTCGTGTTCCGAGCATTGACCATTCGTGCGAGAAACCCGACATCGCTCTCTTCGCGACCAATTCCAACCCACAGCAAGCCGTAGGCCACCGGACGCACGAACGTCTGCCGGGCAGGGTCGCCCGACAGCACGAAGTTTTGTGGTTTGATTGCAGGGAATGAAGAACCCACCCGTTGGGTGGGGTACCGATAGTTTCCCGATGTTGAAACCGCACCGCGCGCCTGCGGCGCACAGGCACAGTCACGTAGGTCGGGTTCCGAGCATTGACCATTTGAGCGAGAAACCCGACATCGCTCTCTTCGCGACCAATTCCAACCCACAGCAAGCTGTAGGCTACCGGATAACCTGTAACCTATGTCGTGGGTTCGTACCGTATAGCCTTCCCACCCAAAGGGTGTGGCACCGGGCTCCGAGCCCGACTCGTCAACGCGTCTACCGCGCCACCATCTTTCGCAAGTAATTCAACCTGGCGCTCTGACGCTGCTGTGTGGAGCGCGGTACCAGATCAGAGTACGTCTTGAATCGCGTGAGCGTTTCGCGGAGCCGGTCATGATCCTCCATCCAGCTATAGCAGCGAGCGAGATGATAATCACACTCGACCAGGTTGAAGTAATTGCCGGGGGCGGTGTCGAAAAAGCTCCGAAGTCTCTCGAATACTACGGCAGCCTCCGCATACTGTCCCTGTTTGAACCGTGCCTGCGCCATCGGCCAATGGAAGGTTTTCCCTTCGGGATACTTTCGCACGAAGTCCTCGGCCAGCGCGACAGCCGAACCGTAATCTTTGTGATCGAGGTACACCCAGATCAGAGCGCTGCGGGCGATATCGCGATGCAGCAGTGATGAATCAGCGGCCAGGCGCAGCTCGGCGATCCCTTTGGCTTTTTCATTCTTGAAGATGAACAGCCAGCGTAGCAGCCCGGCCCGCGCCGACTTCCAGTAATGATAAGAGCCGATCCCGGCATACACGTCGAGCACCGTGCTGTCTCTGCGCAGCCCGGCCTGGTACTCATCAATTGTGGAAAGACCCAGTTTCATGGCCCTAACGGAGGAGCCGAACTTCGATTCCCACAGCGCCCGGTACGCCCGGGCATGGCCGCGGAAGAGATACATCCAGGCGGCGGTGCTGCTATCGCAGGTGTCGAGCACACTTAGAGTCAGTGTATCAACTGTATTCAGCAACTGCTTAAACAGGGGTTCGTGCAGATTCTCCTCGCGGTCGGTCATCTCGGCGAAAAGCGCCCCGGCGCGGAAGAGATAGGCAGAGGGATCATGTGGATTGACTGTTATCTGGTCACTGAGGACGGAATCCGCCTGAGCGAAATGGTCATTGAACAAAAGCGTCTGGGAACACAGCAACGCTTCTCTTACTGATTCATCCGGATATTCGCCCGATTGAAGCGCGGCAGGCGCCGCCAGAAACAAGACGACAAACCCGCCAATGAGTGAGTGACAGCATCGCTCCGACATCGCGGGCAATTTAGAGCCGCCCGGGCCCGACTCAACAAAAAGCGGAGGCGTGAATCAACTGCCGAACTCTCAGACAAGCAGCCACAAAAAAAACCGGCGCGTCCGTTGCGCCGGATTTTGTGAATCAACCGTGCGTCCTGCAGGAATGTAAAGAGTGCTTACACCGGCCCGTGGCCCGGCACGAAATCCAAAAGCTCAACATCGCGCTGGGTGGTCGCGGTGATGATCCAGGCGTCGCCCACGCGGTGATAGACCAGCCGGCAGCCACGACAGTTATGATCATAGAACTCGATCCCGTTCCTATGCACCAGGGTCTCCCGAAGGTCCTCTGGCACTGACATCCGCTTGACATCGACCACGAATACCGATACGATGCGATCCTGGTTGTGGTAAACGAAGTGCGCCATGGGAATGTTGTCAACGGTCTCCATCTGGCCACCGACCATTGTGAAGCTGTTCACATGCGACGACAAATCATAAGCGAGGGATACACTTGTGCCGGCCAGCGCCTCACTGGTGACCGCCTGATCACGATACCGGTCCATTTGCTCCGCGGCGGCCCAGTGCGCCTGTTCGAGCGGAAGATAAGCGCGGTGATCGATGAAAACGTCTTTAGCGATGAGAATGACGCCGACCAGAACTACCGCGGCGGCGCCTAACGCCAGCCCCCAGCCGAGGCGGAGCGCCGGTCGGGGAAGCGGCTCTACCTGTTTCTTTTCGAGAGTGGCCTGCGGCCGATTGGCGCAGTCCATCTGATCGAGCTCTGACAGGACTTTAGCCTTGAGCGAGTCGAGCCGCGGCGTAACCCGCTGGTGTGCCAGCTTCTCCTGGATCAACTCGTTGACCGAGCGCTCCAGCCGATAGACCCCGGAACAATCCCTGCAATTGCGAAGGTGCGCTTCAACCTGCTTGGTGTCGATGTCGGAAGCTTCTTTATCAATTATGTCATAGAGCAGGCTCAGTGCTTCCTGGCAATTCATGTAGTGAGGTCCTTGATGTAACCATTCTTGACTGCGTAGTCATAAAGCTTCTTCTGCAGGAGCTTGCGGCCGCGGTGCAGTCGCGATTTGACCGTTCCCAATTGCAGCTCGACTATGTCGGCGATCTCCTGATAGGAGAAATCCTCAAGAAACGACAGCACCACTACCAGCCTAAAATCATCGGGCAACTCCTCGATCGCTTTCTTGACGTCATCGTCAAAAATCTTTGCAAATAACTGCTCTTCCGGGTTCTTTTCCGGCTTCACCGTCGCCAACTGTCCGTAAAGAAAGTTGTCGTCGATGTCGTCCATGTTGACCGAAACCGGCGTTCGCGATTTTGACCGATATTCGTTGATGAATATGTTGGTCATGATCTTGAACAGCCAGGCCCGGCAGTTCGAACCCGGTTCGAACTTGTCCCAGAAGCGGTAGGCTTTGACCATCGTCTCCTGGACAAGGTCCTCCGCGTCGGACTGATTCTTAGTCATCCTCAGTGCCGTGCGGTAGAGCGCATCCATGTGAGGCAGGGCTTCGGCCTCGAATTGCTTCCGCTTGTCAACCTGTCTTACCGAACTCTCGGGCATACTTTTCACCCCAACATGCCCAAAAGTTCGCCGCCTTCGCGGCTCTTCTGTCTAAACAGATTGCTCATGGATGAAGTTCCCGGATCAATTAGCTGCGTGCTGCCCTGACAATGTCATACCTGCCAACGTCTTGGGCAAGAATCGCAGGGATGGCGGCCGGGGCCTGTCTCGCAAGTCAAGATACGTATCAGGCGATCAGGAAACAAGATAATTTAATCGCCCAAGCGGACCTTTATTACCATCTTTTATATCAACCATAACATTGTACGCAACAGGTTCCGCTTTGATTCAAGTCAACCGATGACAAGAAGGTACGGTCTATACCGGACACGGGTGACCGGTAAGAATCTTGACACAAGCAGCCTGCATCTTGCATTGCCTTAAGTATTGTGCTACCCTTACCCCCGTGGAAGACAAACGTAGAGAAACCACGATTAAATTGACCGCCGAAGTCTCCTGCGCCGGTTGAGCGTCCAAACTCGGGCCGGGGTTCCTGGCCGACGTGCTCAAAGACCTGCCGCAGTCGGCGCACCCTGACCTTCTGGTCGGGTTCAATAAGGCTGACGACGCCGGGGTGTTTCGCCTCGACGAGCGGACAGCTCTGGTCCAGACGGTCGATTTTTTTCCGCCGATTGTCGACGATCCGTACTTCTTCGGCCAGATCGCTGCCGCCAACGCGCTCTCGGACGTATATGCCATGGGCGGGCGACCGCTCACCGTGCTGAACATCGTTGGATTTCCACTGGGCACTCTGTCCCCCAGCATACTAAGTGATATCTTGCGCGGTGGAAACGACAAGGTCCTTGAGGCCGGCGCGGTTGTGGTCGGCGGGCACTCGATTAAGGACAAGGAGTTAAAGTTCGGCCTGGCGGTGACCGGCATAGTTGAACCGGGTCGAATTGTCACCAACGCCGGCGCCGAAGTCGGCGATAAGCTGTTCCTCACTAAGGCGCTCGGGACCGGTATTATCACCACCGGCATCAAGCGCGGCGTAGTGTCTGTTGCTCTTACCCAGTTGGTAATCAAGCAGATGGCTTCGCTTAACCGTACCGCCGCAGAGTTGATGCTCAAGTATGACGCGCACGCCGCCACGGATATAACCGGCTTCGGTCTTCTCGGCCACGGCATGGAAATGGCGGAGGCCTCAGGCGTGAGCCTGCGGTTCTTTGCAGATGCGATCCCTATCCTGACGGAGGCGGAGCGGCTGGGAACCGAGGGTGTCAATCCGGGCGGAGCAAGCGATAACCGTTCCTGGCTTCAGGACCGCGTGGCTATCGCTCCGACCGTACGGACGTCTCTTGAAGAGGTCCTGTACGATCCACAGACCTCCGGCGGCCTGCTGATGGCGATTGGCGCCGACCGTGCCGACGAATTTGCACGCGAGCTCGGGCAAGCCGGACTGCATAGCGATGTGATCGGCGAAGTGATTGCGCGCGATACTCATGTCATTACGGTAGTAAATTCCGACTAACACAATCGTCAATTCTGCATTCGGTTCTCCGCATTATTCAGAATCATGATTCCGATCGGCAGAGCTTGTCCCTGCCGATGTGACAGACATCATGCCTGAACGAAAGCCGGGGAAAGATGATGCACCCGGTTACGCGGGTCGCGCGCGAAGTAATCACCACCGCAACTCTCCCGTATTATGAACTGTGTGACGTAGGAACAATCGCGCGGGAAACTTTGGTTGTATAACGCACAGGTTGTAGTTGACCTGAGGAAGAGAACGTAGTTGATTTCGCATACAGGGAGGCTGAGATGGATATTGGCCTGGTATATTCGCAAAAGGATCCGCGGCAGACCAGAGCCAGGGATTTTGTGCACGAGTTTCTTAAGAAGCGGGGGGTACTGGCCCGGGTGTTCGAACGCGAGAGCGATGTCTCATCGCCGACTCTCATAATCGACGGCCACGCGCTGAAGGATCAGCGACGTGCGCCGCGTGAGGAGAGTCCGTCGATGTACCCGTCAATCAAAGACATTGCCGATGCCCTCGAACGGCATGTCTGGTCGCTGTGAGAAGATCGACCCGACGATTGTGCGCGGCAAACCTCCCGGTCTGCCCGACCCGCAGGCTAGCTGCGCTTACGGTGTGTGGTCGGGCGACCCACCCGATAACTATCCGTCTACTTCTTTGACCATTGCGCGTGTGTTACCGAGGTGAGCACCAAAGGCGAGTGGACATGGATTCCCCGGTTGAACCGGAGAATGACAAATAATCGCACTGGGGATTGACATAAGGGCGAATCCGGTATTGGCGGAGGGCGGTCTCACCCCTCAAAACAGGTATGGAATGAACATCCGCGTTCGGCTCATGTATTCGCGGTAGGTATCACCGAAGTACCGAACATTCTCTGCCACTTCGACTTTGGCAGTAGCAAAAAGAATACAAGTAGCCGCAACTGCCAGCAGGGCGTCAATCAAATCCGGGCTTTTGAAGTAGAGTCCCCAGGTGAGGCATATCAACGAACTATAGATTGGGTGGCGGATGTATCGGTAGATGCTTGTCGTTACTAACTGCGTCGTCTTCTCGATTGGAAACAGTAATGGGTCCTGCCGCTCGCGACTCGGCTTTCCCATTCGACGAAGAGCCAGCGTGCCATGAATGACCAGGTAAGAGCATAAGACCAATAGCGTCCACGAGACCATCTGATGTACGCTAAACGGTTCGTGAAACCAGTGCTCGACATTGCGTATGATCTGCGCTAAAATCGCCTCCCAAGCAAAGAAGCGGTAGAAGCCGTGGGATCGGATATCACTAAGTGTCCGCCGCGTCAGCCAGATAATCACGGCTGAGATAAGGATGAAGATAACAGTTTTAGGTTGTGAGAGCATAAGTGCTGCTGGTAGCTCGGGATGCTTGCCATCCCAACACCTTGTCGCTGCCGTTCGTCATGACGGCAGGCGCGGATGCCTGCCGATCATACGATGGCCACTTTGAGATCGTAGGGCGGGACCGCTTCGATCCCGCCATCGTCTTCGCGAGACCATCAGCAGGTTCTCGCCACGGCGAGCAGGCGAAGCGGACCTGCCCTACTACCCGCTTATCTTCTCCTCCAGGAACGCCATCACCTCGGCGGTCTTCATGCGCGTTTGTTCCATGCTGTCGCGCTCGCGCACCGTCATGGTGTCGTCTTCCAGCGTCTGGCCGTCGACCGTCACACAGTACGGCGTGCCGGCTTCGTCCATCCGAGCGTAGCGGCGCCCCACGGCGCCCGATTCATCATAGAACACCTTGAAGCGCTTCTTGAGTTCGTGATACACTTTCTCGGCGTACTCCGGCATCCCTTCTTTCTTTACTAAAGGGAACACCGCCACTTTGATCGGCGCAACTCTCGGTGACAGGCGGAGGAACACCCGCTTCTCGCCTTTAACCTCGGCTTCATCGTACGCATCGACCAGAATCGTCAGCAGCGTGCGATCACACCCAGCCGACGTCTCAATGATATACGGGATGAATTTTTCCGCGAAGCGTTCATCCTGGTAGCGCAAGTCCCTGCCAGACTCCTCCATATGTCTTCGGAGATCGAAATCTGTGCGATTATGCACGCCTTCAAGTTCCTGCCAGCCGAAAGGATACTCATACTCGACATCCCACGCCGCCTTGGCGTAGTGGGCGAGTTCGTCGTGGGCATGTTCTCGCCAGCGCAGCTTGTTCATGTTGATCCCCAGCCCCTGGTACCACTGCCAGCGTTGTTCGCGCCAGTATCCCATCCACTTCTCGTCCTCGCTGGGATGAATGAAATACTGCATCTCCATCTGTTCGAACTCGCGGGTGCGGAAGGTGAAGTTGCCGGGCGTGATTTCATTGCGAAACGCTTTGCCGATCTGCGCAATCCCGAACGGAATCTTCTGGCGTGACGAATTCTTAACGTTGAGGAAATTGACGTAAATCCCCTGCGCCGTCTCCGGGCGAAGGTATATCTCCGAGGCCGAGTCTTCCATCGGTCCGATATGCGTTTTGAACATCAGATTGAACTTGCGAACCTCGGTCAGTTCTCCGCCGCATTCGAGGGGTGATTTCGACGGCTTCATCGGGCAGCGCGCTTCGGCCAGCTTGTCGGCGCGGAAACGCGCCTTGCATACCTTGCAGTCGACCATCGGATCGTTAAACTCGGCCACGTGACCCGAAGTATGCCACACTTGCGGGTGCATCAGGATTGCGGCGTCGAGCCCCTCGACATCGTCGCGGCGCGCGGTCATCGCCTCCCACCAGTAGGTTTTCAGGTTGCGCTTGAGTTCCGCGCCCAGCGGGCCGTAGTCCCAGCAGGAGCTGAGGCCGCCGTAAATCTCGGACGACGGGAAGATGAATCCGCGCCGTTTGCACAGTGAGACGATTTTGTCCATCAAGTCGTTGGTTTTCTCAGCGCCCATACGCAGCTCTATTCTTTAACTCAGTTGACTGCTCTTCAGCTTATCAAGAAACTCCAGCGACTTGATATCCGAGACCAGCCCCGATTGGTGCTTCACGAACTTAGTCAGGGTGTCCACAAGGATCGTGGCCTCCTGGAACCCGAGCGGCACGGTGGCCGCCTCGTCCAGCGATGCCCTCTGCAGCACCGAAAGCAACCGGGCCTGCTGGACCGAGAGGCCAATATAATACTCGCCCGGCTTTTGGCAAGACGAGCAAACCAGCCCGCCGCGCTCCGGCGAGAACATCAGCTTGTCGCGGACAACCTCGATACGCTCCAGCTCTTTGCTGCAGCCGACACAATAGGCCAGCGACGGATGATATCCCAGTTGTGACATCGTCCGCAGGAAGAAGCTGATAAAGGTCGCCGGCAGAAACTGCTTTTCGATCTCAGACACCTTGCCAAGATAGCGCAGGAAATAACCAAACAGCGCCGGTTGGGCCTCGCCTTCCGGCAACAGAAGCAGGAGCAGTTCCGATGCGGCGGAACCGTAGGCCAGTCGACCGAGCGAGCCGACCTTCTCGACCGAGAATTCGCGAATGATGTCACAGTCGCGGAGGTAGGCGCTGGTCTGCTTTTCGGACTTGTAGAAGGTCACCTCGAGATGCGCGAACGGCATGAGCCGCCCCCGTTTCGACTTGACGGAGCGCCCCCCTTTGTCTACAAGCGGCAGTTTGCCGAAGCGTTCGGTGAAGAACACTGCCGTGCGCGACGATTCCGACCAATTGTAGACTTTCAGGACAACCGCGTCCGATTTTTCCAGCGCCATGACGGTTACCGCGAGCGGAAGCGGTAGATGATTTCGTTGGGGCGAACCATGTAGTAGCGGGTGCGTGCCACCTGTTCGATATAGGTGGAGTCATGCGTGAGCATATCACTCACTCGGACGGCATCGACCAGGTCCGCAGCAAGATGACGGTTGGTTTCCAGAAGCGCCTGCTTCTTGATGTTTAGCCGAATGATCCGGGGGACGCTGTAGGTGCCGATGAAAAGGCCGTAGGCAAACAGCGCTGCCATCGCCCAGAGGCCGATCTGAAGTACCCGTCGCCTGAAACGGCTGTCGGCGTTGGAAAGTCGCTTGAGCAGGCTTCCGGCTGGGGCCAGCAGTGAGGGCTTCTTCTGGCGAGCTTTGCGGGGCATGGCGCGAACTAACAGGCGAGTGGTTCGGTCAAGCAACAAAAACGTGCTAAAACAAGCGGGGGAACCGAAGTTTGGGAGGAAGTTCCGTTTCGAGATAGCTAAGTCTGGTGCCGTACGGATCGTACCGCCCCTTTTCCAGCGACGATACCCCCGCCAGCCGCCAGTCGGCCCTCTCACGTCGAAACAGAAGAAACGTATACCGGACGCGCTCCTCGCGGTATCCGAATTGGGTTCCTGGCCCGGCCAGGGTTACACGGGCGTAGGGAGGTTTGACGATCAAGTCTTCGACCAGCAGCGTGTCGACATCCGGCCAGCCGGCAAAAAGCGAGCGCAGGTACTGCCCTAACGCCGAAAAACCGTACTGTCGGCAGGCGTAGGTGAGCCGCCTGGCCTCGGAGCTGTCGAGATAAGAAACAAGCCTTTCCGGGCGGTCGGAGACAGCCGCCTGCTTTAGTTCCTGAAAGATGGCCACAAGGGTATCGACCAGCGGCTCTCGCGCCGACTCCCGCGACGGGTCCCTGGGAGCTTCTTGAGAGCAGGCTGCCGCCAGGAGCAGCAGCATCAAACACCATGGGTGGAACTTCCCGAACATGATACTCCCTTGCCTTCTATCAGCTTATCGGCAGGGGGAATCACCGTTCTTAGACGACGTTTTTTGGAAGTCGGAAATCGGCGTCCGGCGGCCGATAATCACCTTAGATGGGTCTGTTTATGACAGGAAATCACGTCAAATCACTGGGCTTTGCGCGGGCCACTGTCTGGCTCTGCGTATGCCTGGGCACTCTCCTTCCAGCGCCGTTTGCTTCCGAAATGATCTGCTTCTACTGCGGGGAGGCCCTCGGCTGCCAGTACATTACATTCGAAAACCGGGTCTACCACCGCGAGTGCTATTACGACCATGTCCTGCCGCAGTGCGCCTATTGTGGCAGTCCGGTCGGCGAAAACTGGGTCGTGTACGAGGGCCGTAACTACCACCCGGAGTGCTTTGACCGGAACGTGGCTATCAGGTGCAACCGCTGCGGCGAGATCATCGAAGGCCAGTACCTGATCGATCACTGGGGCAACCGGTACCACAAATACCACGAAGAAGAAGAGCACGGCTGCACCTTTTGCGGCCGTTTCCTGTCCGATCCCCTGGCCGGCGGCGGCCACCCGTTCGGACCGGCGCAGTATATCTGTTCCCGCTGCGAGAAAAGCGCGGTGACGGACGAAGACGAAGGCCGACACGAACTGGATCGAATCGGCAAACTCCTGGCCGAGCACGGAATCGTCGTCGACATGGACGAGGTTGAATTCAAACTGGTCACGCGAGCGCAGTTTGCAAAGCTGCTCGGGCGCCCCGTCACCCATCAACTTGGACTGACCCGGCAGGACAAGAGCAACTTCTGGGGCTTTTTTGAGGACCGCGAGTTGACGGTCTATATCCTCACCGGTCTCCCGCGCATGCATTTCATCTCCACCGCCGCCCACGAGCTGATGCACGCCTGGTTGTTCGTGAATGCGCCCGAGGAGCACGACGATACGTTTGTCGAAGGCAGCTGCAATTACGCCTCGTCGCTCGTTCTCGACCGGCTCAACGACGACATGGCCGGGTATGTCATGCGCCAAATGGAAGAGGAACACGACCCGGTCTACGGAGACGGGTACCGTCGGGTGAAGCACCTGATAGAGAACCGGGGGGTGGAGTACTGGCTGGATCACCTTCGTTTCGACCCGCGGTTTCCGATCGGGTATTAGTTGCCCAACACCCGTTTTCATTCTCCATGGTCACTCTATAGCCACCGGGATAACAGGTAGCCGGTCTGACTGTGTGACATACTCTCCCCAACCCGCAGTTGGTTTGTTGTCAGGCAACGAGTTCCCAGAGCAAAATGCCAGCCGCCGACCATGGCACGCTCTTTGATTACCCAGTTGCAGCGAAAAGATCAAACAAGGAGTAAAAGACCATGCTTAGGAACGCTCTGATATGGACTCTGGTAGTTGCCCTGGTCAACTCTATCATAGGCTGCTCCTATACCGCGACCATCCGAACAGAGGAGGCTCGGCTGCCCCAAGATTCGGTGGCAATCAGCCATGTCGATTTGCACCTTCAGATTGCCTCACTTCAGAAGACCGATCGTAGTTGGCTCCAATTGGACAGTAGCGGGGGACGATTCGAGGCCCAGAGCGGCACGTTTGTCGGTCGGGCTACGAACGGCCATCCAGTTCAACTGAATTTGCGCGAGGTCAAATCGGCTATGATTTACCAGAGTTATCCTCCGGGTGAAACGATCACTGAGATCAGCCCACAAGCCTTCACCCGGAAAAACGGCGAGTCGGGGGTGGTCTACACGGACACGGTGGAGCCTGCCGGTCAGCGAATCGAGTTTGTGAAGCGCAGTGGCCGATTCACAGAAGGTGGCCAAAGTGTGACAGGGCTTTCCGCTGACGGCCGCAGCATAGTTATCCCGACCTCTGATATCACTGCGAGCTGGACCAAAGAAAAACGGTTCAGTTACACTCGGACATTTCTGCTGATCGGCATACCAGTGGGCATAGTCGTCGGGCTTGCAATCGCTTTGCACGATATGACCTTCATGACCATTTCAGGTGGCACTTAGCGAGCTGCAGTGGGTGGATCAACCAGGTGGAGCCACTTATGAATAGACGGCGTTTCGTCGTCCTAAAGCTCCAACCTGTAGAGCCGCGGCCCGACGATTGCTAATGACCCCTTTGCCTGTTTCTAACCGCCCGCCAATCTCTCCCTTTGTTCCTTGATCAGTTCCGGCGTATAATGCAGCATGGACAGCACCACGCTCGAGAAGAGAGCCGACGAGCTGACCACTCTGGTGGCCGACCTGTTCCAGGTGGATGCCCACTACCTGCACGGCAACCAAATCGTCCTGAGCCTTAGCCACCGGTTCGATCCTAATAAGGCTATCCCATTGCTGAAGGATCGGCTTACTTCGGCCGGGTATCGCTACACCCTCAGCACCCACGAAGACTCGTTGCTGCTATCGGTTAATCCCGAGCGCAAGCTGCGCGTACCGACACTAAACATCGTGTTGTTCGTAGTGACCCTGCTCTCGGTCTATTTCATCCCGGTTTTTTGGGTTAACCTGAACGCCCCCACCCTGCGCCTGGCCGTTGCGGCCACGCTTGACGATCTGGCGGCGGGGCGCGGCCTCGAGTTCACCGCCGCTCTGATATCGATCCTCTTCGTTCATGAGATGGGCCATTTCCTGGCCAGCCGCCGACGCGGAATTGTCACGTCGTGGCCGTACTTCATTCCCGCACCCAATTTTATCGGGACCTTCGGCGCGGTTATCAGGTCCAAGTCGCCCTTTTGGAGTCGGCGCGATTTAATCGAAGTCGGCGCGGCCGGACCGATAGCCGGCTGGATCGTGGCGCTCGGCTGGCTGGTATATGGGCTGAGTCATTCGGTCGTTACACCGAGCGACATGCTGCCGTACGCGGGGCTGGCCTTTTCTCTCGACGGGGAATCCATTCTCGTAAAGACCCTGGTGCCGGTTTTGATCGGCCCGTCGCCGCCAGGATCGCTCTATCTGTTCTCCGAGGCAGCATTCGCCGGCTGGGTCGGCCTGCTGATCACCGCAATGAACATGCTGCCAATCGGCCAGTTCGACGGTGGCCATGTCATCTACGGTCTCGCGGGGCGAAGGCAGGTGCTGTTCGGTTGGATTGCGCTGGGAATTCTTGTGGCGCTGGGTTTTCAGTCGGCGACCTGGTGGGTATTTGCGGCGATCGGTTTCGCTTTCGGTGTGGGTCATCCACCGACATTGGATGATCGCCGCCCGGTGTCACTGGCCGCGATGGTGACCGGGCTGGTATCGCTGGTGATTCTGCTGCTGTCGTTTACGCCCGTGCCTTTTCGGTAGCACCGATCGTCTCGAGGCAACTGAGGTCTTCTTTTCGGCCGTACATTTCCTTCAGATCAACGGAACCGGACCGAAGCACGTCGAGGAAAACTCTCACCAGGTCCGGGTCAAACTGTGTTCCGGCGTGCCGGGTCAGCTCTCCCACGGCCTTGCGCAGTGACGCCCCTACCCGATATGGCCGGTCAGACATGACCGCGTCGAATGTGTCCACCACAGACAGCAGACGCCCCTCGATCGGAATCTCCCCCCCTTGGAGACCGCGCGGGTATCCATGGCCGTCGTACCGTTCGTGGTGGGCAATGATATACGGTATCGAAGGCCGGAACAGCTCAATCCCGCGGATGATCTTAAGTCCAACTTCGGGGTGTTTCATCATGCGTTTGCGCTCGGCATCGGTAAGAATGCCGGTCTTGTTCAGGATGGCGTCGGGCACCCCGATCTTGCCGATGTCGTGCAGCGTGCAGCCGATCCGCAGATTGTGAAGCTGTTTCTCCGTCCAGCCCAGCCGGAGCGCCACCTGTTCGGCCAGGCGGGTGACCCGGTCGGTGTGACCCGCCGTGCAATGGTCTCGCGCTTCGATGGCGTTGGTCAACGCCCGAATCGCCTGAAAATACGACTGCTGCAGATCTTCGTAGAGCTTCTGGTTGGCAATGGCCGAAGCCGCCGATGAGGCCAGAAGCGCAAGAGCGTCGAGCCGTCCCGACGGCACGCTTTCCTGCCGCGAGAGGATGAGCGCATTGATTACCCCGTGCAGTGTCCGGCGCACCATGATCGGCTGGCTGATCAGGATTCGATAGCGGCAGTTATTCTCGACCATCACCGGTTCTGAGCTCACTACCGGATTGGCGTTGCGGCTGCCGCTGAACTGGTCGAGCAGTCGCGTGTCGAGGACCGCAGGCTCGTCGCCGGGATCACCGGCCGCCGCGACTCGGCGCACGATTTCCCTGGAACGGGGGTCGATTTCCAGAATTGCCGACGCCGCGGCCGAGAGTTCGGTGTTGCAGGACTTCAGGAGCAGTTCAAGATACTGGCCGAACTCCATTCCGGAGCCGAAAAAGGCGTTCGCTACGCGCAGGAACTCAACTTGACCCTTGAGTGACAGGTTGTCGCGGAATATCTTCTGATGTGCCAGGCCGCGCTCGACAACCTGATTGAGCATTTCCAGCTTGAATGGCTTGACTAGGAAATCGTGGGCACCGCGCTTGAGCACTGCGATAGCCGTTTCCACTGTCGGGTGGGCGGTCATGAGGACGACGATGGCGTCGGGATGGTTTTCCAGCGCCGCTTCGAGCACCTTTATCCCGGAGCTTCGACCCATCATTAAGTCGGTCAGCACCAGGTCGACCGGGTTAGCCGCCAGATGTTCAATTGCCCTGGCGGCCTCGTGAAACGTAACAATATCGTAATTAGCCGGGCCTAAGGACTCGACAATGAGCTTGCAGATGTACTCTTCATCATCGACGACAAGTATTCGACTTCTGCGATCCCGAGCCATGGGTGTCCTTTCTGAATTCGGGCTTCTCCCGTTATCGACCTCCTTGAAATTCTGCCCACGCCCGGCGGGCGGTTTGTCTGATAATTGCGCTCGGCCTGCGGTGAACTATTGGAGGCAAACCAGACTTACAGTTAAACGACCGTTTCCGATCGAAGCACGTATTCCATTGGTAAGGCTCTGAACAGCCGGATAACAGCATGGAAGCCGTTTTCGCGCGGCTTTTGGCGCGGTTCAAGGAAATGCCCCAAAAGCTCGATAAATAACAGGAGAAGAACATCTTAACTACCAAGGAGACACTTCATGTCTTTTAGGACAGCCGCGCTTGCCTGGCTGGTGACTCTGGCAATGGGATCAGCCGGCCTTGCTGCGAACAAACAGGCCGTTCGCGTGGAACGGATCTCCGACGTGCCGAAGAGCGATATCTTCCTGGCGCCGTCGCTGGCCGCCGCCGATACCTGTTTCGTCTCCGATAATCAGGTACTCATGTGGCGGATCAACGGTTGGGTTACCGGACAGGAACTGTACAAATCACTCATGAATCCGGCCCACCAGTGCGAGGGTCCGTACCCGTTTACCATAACAGCGATCAACATGCCGATGATGTTCGATGCGCCGACTCCGCTCACCATTGGAGTCGATGTCGAGGCGGTAGATTCAACCACGTTCCCCGGCTGCCCGGTTCCCGGTATCCTGCTGGCTGTGTCAACAACCTGGGACACGGAGGTTCCCTCGGCAGGCTTCTATAATATCTGGGTTCCGCTGGACACGCCCCTGGTCGTCAACGGCCCCTTCTTCGCGGGGTTCTACATTGGCAACACCTTTGCCGCGTCCGTCAATCCGTCAGTGCTGACCGACAGTGTCCCCGCCTTGTGCGCCACTTACAATATCTGGGACGACACTATCGGATTTGTTGATCTCTGCGACAGCGCCAACTGGGGCGGCGCCTGGGCCTTCCCGGGTCGCCTCGCAATGGAGGTTGCCGGTATTCCTGGAGGCGGTTCCGGGGTTTCGCCGGTTCTGGAAATCGTGTCTCCTATTAATGGCGCCGTTCTCTACGGCAGCAAGGAGCTTTGGGCCTGGGATCGCGCCCAAACCGGCCAGGTGGAATACGTGATGTTTGAGTATTCCAACGGCGGCCCGTTTGTAGAAATCGGGCGGGATTTCGACGGGGTCTCGCCGCTCCGTGACGGCGTCAATCCAGCCGTCAGCGGCAACGGCTTCAGTGTGCCGTGGGATTTTTCGTCGCTGCCGGAAGGCAGCTACAGTCTCCGAGTGACGATTGTTGATACGGCGGGTGCATCAACATCGACTACAATCACAGTCTACCTCGAGCCGACCCCGCCGACCGCAACGATCGTTGCCCCGACCCCGGGATACCCGATGTGCACGCCGCTCAACATCAATATGAGCATCAGCGATGAGAACATGACTTTTGTCGAAGTCCAACGACGGCAGGCTGCCAACGTATACACTCTCAATGTTACGGCAATGAACCAGGCAACTGTCGGCGATGTTAACGGCATTCTCACCGACGGAAATCACGCCTCCAACGGCGAGTTCGGTGATTTCTATTCGGCTCCGGTGGCGGCGACGGTCGCGGCTTTTGTGTGGAACAGTCGGGGGCATCCGGCGCTCGTTCGCCAGGGTGGGAATCCGATGACCCAGCAGCAGGTGGCCGAGGCTATCGCCGCGGAGTTCCGCACCCGCCAGTTCCTGGGCACATACGACGAGGCGGTGCCGGCCGGTCTGACCAGTTATGCTGCCGGCAGAGGCGGCGGATTCAGATTTGACTACAAGCGTGATCCGAGTTATGCCGACCTTCGCATCTGGGTCGAGGACGAGGAGCGGGTAGTATTGCTCGGGCTGGGCAACAACCCCGGGCTGTGGGTTACGGTTGACGGTTTCGTTGGCTTTTTGCGGCCTGACTCCACCTATTTCGTGAGCGTGGCCAACCCCATTTCGGGAACTGTGCAGAGCTGTTTGTGGCGGGATCGATACGGCTACAGCGAACTGAACATCCAGGGGAGCTGGCACCGCGTCGACATCATGGTTTCTATTTTGGCCTCGGCCTGGAGCGTGACCCGCACCATGGTCGGAGTCGACTTCAACGGACAGGACGGCTGGTCGGTAAATTGGCCGAGTCAGGGCATAACTGACCTCACCTACCACTATCTGCGGGGAATCGGCCATGATTCAGATAACAACCTGGGGCCGTTTGCCCTGCTGTACGAGCACAACTGCGCGGCGGTCTACGTAGCCGGGGACTATAACGGTGACCGCAGCGCCACCGTGTCTGACCTGCTCCTGCTGATTGACTTCATCACGCGCAACGGCAGTTCGCCCAGCGGCGGCGCTGCCCGTGCCGACTGCAATTGCGACAACATCGTGAACATTGCGGACGTTATTTACTACATGAACTATCTGTACGGGCAGGCCAGCCCGCCCTGCCGATGATTCGATTCTAAGCCTGCGCAAAGGGCCGTTCCGCGGACGGCCCTTCTGCACGCGTGGGACTGGCTCGGTGGCCCACCCGCTTGCGGGTGGGATGAGTGTCACTCCTTTGGACAACCAAATGTCGGGTTTCGCGCTCAATTAGATGTTGCGCGGAACCCGAGCTACAATGTTCGATCACCACGCCAACTGCCACGTCTCCTGATCGGGCACGGAAACTCTCTTGCGCAATATCGCACCGTCGGCGCGGCTGATTGTGATCTCATAGAGCGGCCCGCCGGTCATCAGTTGCGATGGCACCAGGTCAAGATAGAAGTAACCGTAGTTGTCTGTTGCAGTGGCCACCGACGACGGTGAGATGATTATACCGCTCAGAGTGGTCACGCCACTCGGTAGCCAGGCGGTCACCGCAACTCCCGACTCCGCCTGACCCTCGGTCGATAAGAGATATCCGTACACCCTGCAGAGATCAGGCGCCGATGGCGCACCGGGATCGAAACGAACTCCCCTCACAGTATCGGTCTGCCCTCCTGTCACAGAAATCGTGTCATAAGCTTCGAACATATAACCCGGTGCTGTGGCGGTGATGAGATAGCTGCCTGCATCGAGATTGAACCCCGCCCTCCCCGATGAGTTGGTCGCCCCCGCGGCAAGCAAACTGCTCTGTTCCAGATTCCGCACCGCCAGGCGCACTCCGGCTACCGTAAGGTCATTTGCGGAATCGTATGCAATCACCGATATTGAATAAGCGCCGGAACCGATTATGAACACGGAAACGGCCGTATCCAGATAGGCGCCATAGGTGCCCGAGCTCGTATGATTCGCCGCCGGTGCATTCCATACCGCGCGAGCCACATCGGCTGAATCCAGACCCGACGCCGCCCCCTGATGCGCGGTTGAGTCCGCTGCGGTCCAATGTTCCGGCATCACCGCCAGCCGGTCACCGGACTGGTTGGTATCGGCAGGCACCACTATAGTTCCGTTCAGATCGATCACGGTGACATCTTCATCCAAAGCTGTCAACTGTCGTACGGTGTTGTCCCACGGGTTATCGTCCAATCCGGAGATTGGTTCGTCGAGGTTGTCGAGCCGGGTCAGGCGTGCAGCATTCAGACCATTGACATGAGTGGAATCACTCGATGGGTTCCAGCCGTTAATGTTGGCGATCTCCGCCTGGCGCCCGACCCAGTCGTCATGAGTGTTGATCGAATCCCCAACCCGTTTCAACTCCGCCCAATAGTCCGATAGCTCGTCCCCCGCGAGTGTGAAGGTAAACCGGTTAGGGGTAGGCAGGCCGCCGTCGGTGTAGAGCATAACCACGCCCGAGTATAGTCCCTGGCCCTCGTCGTTATCGATGTCACCCACCTGATCGACAAAGTAGTAGTACGTATGCCCGGCATACTGCGCGCTATCGACAAAGACGCTCCCCGCTCCGGCGGCCGCCCAGCGATTGGTATATGATGCCGCATCCGTTGTGGTTTCGCCCTCGAACCAGACCAGAATATGGCCCGAATCGGGCGGCGTGGGAATTCCGGCCGTGTCCAGGGCGTGGATCTCGAAACGGATGTAGTCCGCTGCGGACACCACGCCAAGATCGACGCCGGCGGCAGCGCTCGCTGCAGCGACAAAACCAAGCACAACGCAAAGTCTTTTCATGATTTCATACCTCAGGAACTGGTGTGGAGCAACGCGGCCCGCCGACGCGCCACGGTCTGCGCAGACGCCGCATGATAGTAAATGGTCACTTTGGGGCGGTTTGTCGCGGTGGCGTATTCCGACGAGGCAAACACGGTGGTACCGTTGTTGCCGGTCTCCATGAAGATCACGCCGTACGGCTGCTTGGCCCCGCTGTACCAATCCTGGGCCAGGACTGGGCTGACCCGAAACCGGTACCAGGTTGACGCTGCCGAGACTGTGACACTGGCCATGGCGGTAGCTTTGCGATCCACGCCGGTGCCGTTGCCCCGATTCTGAGCGCCGCTGTCATTGGCCGAGTCGGCCGCTTCCCTGGTCCAGGCTGAATCGGGATGATACCAGTGGTTGTCATCGACCGCGCCGGCCTCGACCGCGTTATCGCCGGACCCCTCGTACCAGTCCTTCCAAAGCTCGAACATGCCCACTGTAGCGCCCGCCTGTGAAGTACAGTATAGGTCAATCGCCACAGAGTCGATAATCTTGGCCGCCCCGACCGTATCGATATTCGTGAACTTGAACAACACTCGCCTATGCAGGTTGGTCGAGTTGAGAATCGTCAGCGTCTGCGAGCCGCCGAAGTTGATATCATTGTAGTTCATGTAAATCTTGGTGTCGTAGATTCCGGCGGCGTTCTGCCCCTGCACGACAAGGCTGTCGCCGAGCACCGACCCCGCGGCAACAAGCATGACCCAACAGATCATGGTACCGACAGCAGAACTGTAATAACGCCCCCTCATGACTTCGCCCTGCGGTTCTTTGTGTTGCCG
>JBFMGC010000014.1:0-22234 GCA_040752815.1 Candidatus Zixiibacteriota bacterium | reverse complement strand
CCCCCCATCTTTCGTCCGCCCTGGGTTTTTTTGGGGGGCCGGCGGGGGCCGCCTCGGCCGGTTTCTTGCCAAGCACTTCCTGGCGGACTTTCTGAACGGTCTTCCAGAGCTCTTCGTTCTTGCGGTCGACCGGCTGGATTTCCTGGCATGTTTGAATCATCTTGAGTAGTGTCTCCGGTTTCTGGCCGGCCGCGATTTGCGACGCATTCGCAATGAAGGTCAGCCGAATATGGTCATAAAGCAGTCTGACGCGTTCGTTGGCGGCCGAGTCCGGGCACTCCGCCCTCTTGCGGCTCTTCTTAGTCACCCAATTCCACTATATACAGGTCGATCACCACCGGTCCGGGGGCGGACATGTCCCGTGCGATCTTGAATTGATCGGATGTCTCCTGCCCCACTACAAATGCGCTCTCGCTCCCCTTCGCCCTCACCAACACCCGAGGACTTTTGATACTGCCGGGGAGAGCGTTGCCGCGATGGTCGGTCAACTGGCTGAACAAGACTTCCTGATCGCTCTCGCCGATCGCGGCGGTGCCGTAGTAGACCGACCACGTGGCGCCGACCTGTTCGAGCGCGAGATACTCATGTTCGCCGAGCGACGGTTGGCCCCAGACGGCAAAGTCGGGCACGAACCAGGTTCGGCGCGACAAGATGCGTTCCAGTCCTGGCACGATTCGTTCCTCCATTAGCTGTGAGCCGGGGTTCTTGGCCCGGTGTACGGCGGTCGGAAGTTTTTGAGCAGGGCGTCCGAGCGGACAGCATAGTCATCGGCCAGCTTGATCCACACCGTGGCTGACTTATCGCCGCCCCGCTGAGCGGCCAGTTCGCGGCTGGCGGCGGCGCGGCAGACGATTTCGAGCGCCCGGTACGTGGCCGCTGCGCCAAGGGAATGGTCGACCTCGAACTGTCTCTCCGGATCGACCTCGCTTTCGATCATGCCGTTGGCCAGTGTGACCGCATTCTGCACTATTTCGTCGGCCACGCTCACGAAAACCGGCTGATAATCGAGCCGCACCGTCTCACCGTCGGCGATAGCTCCTCCGGCCTGCCGTTTAATCTGCCCGGCGGCGGCATCGAGAGTGTAATCGCCTCCCGCTTCATAGAGCGCATACGGAAGGAACCAGACGGTTACGGTCTGGCTGGATCCAAGAGCGCCGCCCACTTTGGCTGAAATCGTGCCGCCGTCATAGTCAACGACATAGTCAACATTCTCGACATAGACCTGTCCAAGTGAGCTGTCTGATGCAACCACCACCGAGCCGGGCACGATCACACCTGCACTGATTGTCGCCGTGCCGCCGCTGAGCATGACCGACGATCGTATCGGCTCGTGGCTTTGGATCGATTTCACCCGCACCGAATCAGACTCCACGCCGCCGCCGTAGAAGCGCACGAAGTTACTTCCGGTGAGTATCACGGGCTGGTCGAACACCTGATCCTCCACCGGGTAGGGGACGATCAGGTGGCGGCGCACCTGTTCAACTGTGGTGTAGGACATCCGCTACCTCCTGAAGATCATCTGCGCGATTTCCGACCCGGCGCTTATCTGCGTGGCCACCGGACCGCTGGTGTACCCGGATATTGCTTCTATTTTGATCCAGTAGCGCGACTGGGAATTCACCAGCCGCTTCTGCCAGTCGTCCGGGACGTCGGAATAGTCGCCCCAAAGCAGGATATCAACGACGCTGCTGCCGAAGCCGACACTTCCATTGGCCGGCGTAAACGCCTCCCAGTTGGCGCCATTCCAGTAGCTGACCTGCACCGATCCACCCGCACCGATTGTGGATAACAGCATTCGCGCGACGCGAAACCGCTCGTTCATGCCCAGGTACAGAATGTCTCCGGCGTCTTTCACCAGACAACCTGACGCGCTGTGATACACATCGGCCGCCGCCGCGCTTATCGCCTGCGCAGCCAGGTCTTCGTAGGACGCGGACGACGCATCATAGAGCACAACCGAATCGAACGGCGCCGAGCGCCCGTCGAGAGTCTTCGCCGCCCCAAAACTGCCGGTGCGTCTGTCCGAGTGTCGGGCGTATCTGGCCTCATTCCCGATTTCGCTGAGAAAGACAATCGCCGGCACGTTGGACTCAAAGAGCATCTGGGGACATGAGCACGGTTGGGTCTCCACAACTGCAATCGCCCCCCAGTTGCTACCGTCGAACTCGCGATAGTACAACTGGTCGCGACACCAAGCGACTCCCATACGGCCGTCGGCGCCAATTCCGACATCAAAGCTGCTCGAGAATCCCGACCCGGTAGCTATGTTATACTGGCTCGACCAGCTCCCGCCGGCGAGCGGCAATGAGCGCACCGACAGGGCGGTATCCTGATCATGATAGACCACGTGAAGCGAGTTGTTGTCCACAGCCACCCGCGACCAGGCAAACATCGAGCCGTTGGAGATCTGCGTGCCGGCATCGGACACGCCGCTTCCCCAGACAGCGCCGCCGTCGGTCGATGACTTGACATAGATCCAGCGGGTCGGGCTAATAAACCGGGAGTACGAAACCCAGAGCTTTCCGCCCGGCTCGATAGCCAGCGACGGGTCAAACGCCGGGGCGCCGTTGTACACAGTCACTTTAGCGCCAGCCGACCAGACGCCGTTGGCAAATGTCAGCTTGCGTGTCACCAGGTAATTGGTGGACTGCTCGCCGTAGACGACATGAATATCGCCATTCGCTGTCATGTGGGCGTCGAATGTTCCATCGGCGGCGTCCGACGCCACTGTCATCAGGCTGGACCATCCGCTCGCGGGGGCGTCGGACCAGGCCAGCTTGATCTCACCTGGCGACGTCTGCATCAGGGCAACGCGGCGTCCGACATATACTCCGGACCCTACCTTGAAGAGTTTCGCTTGCGGCGTATATCCCAGACCATAAGTGGCGGTGGTATCGGTAATCTTCTTCTGCATCTCGCCTCACTTGGTTGGCGGGCCCGAATCGCTCCGGGCCCACCGCTGACGATTAGGTAAACACGGTGTCGAGTATGACCGACGCCTCTTTGATAACCTTGGCATACGTCACCGACTCGGAAATCACCGCCTCCTCGAAACGCTGCTCGATGATCTTGTCGTACTCCACCAGTAGCGGCTGAGTGACGACCTCCTCGACCGCGAACCGGGTGTCCAGGCCGATCACGTAATCGGTGGGCACCTCGTCGGAGCGCACGAGCGTCGCGCCGAGCGGGCTGAACAGCTCGCCGCTGTTCTGGAAGCGGTAACCGGCCAGCGGGTCCTTAAACTCGTTCAGCGTGAGAATCGTCTTCAGCGTGTTGACATGGCAGATCAGGCTGTTCATCTCGAACGGCGCAAACTGCGCCCACAGCGTGATCAGATCGTTGTAGGTGAGATTGCCGGTAGCGGCGGCGTTGACCACCGCAGCCGGATTGCTGTTGCCGTCGCCCGAGATGATCGTGTCAACCAGCATGCCGATCTTATCGGTCTGCATGCGGAAACCGATGTACCACAGGAGCACGCGGAACTGCGAGCTGCTCCGGTAGCGCAGCGCCTTGTAGCTCGATTTCAGAGCCAGGCCGTAGTCGCGTACGGTCACGTCGTGGTTTTGCTCCGTGACGATCAGTTGCGGAATCTCGGCCCCTTCGCCGACCGGCCGCAGCGAAAAGCGGTCGCTGCTGCTAGTGCTGATGTGAAACGGCGTGTACCGGTTGGTGTTGACCGTGGTGGTGTTGGCCACCAGCTTTGCCAGCTCCGGACGCATCGCCTGGCCGCGCTTGATCTCCCGGAGAATGAACTCCGGCATGAGCGCCGACGCCTTCTGGTAGAACTGCTCGACCGTGGTCGGATTCTTCCCGCCGAGCTGCACTCCGGCCAGCGCCATCTGCCGCTCGAACGCATCAAGCGGCGACCCGTGCGCGCTGGGATCGTACTCGTCGCACTCGAGAAGTTCGGAGAGGGTCAGGCCGCGGGCATCCGCCTCCAGGTACAGATCGCGGTCCACCTCGATCGCCGCCGCGCGGCTCAGATCGACCCGTCCGATCGATCCGGCGCGGGCCGTCTCCGAAACAAGCGCGCGGGCGCTGTCGGATTGTAGGAATTGATTGAAGTCCATGAGTGGTTCCCTTAGTTCAGTAGGATGACGCAGTCGGTGGTGCCATTGACCGCCAGCACCGTGCCGCGCGCGATATTGCCGCCGGCCGGATCGTAGCCGGTCAGCACCGTTGCTTGTTTGACCGTGCCGTTGCCGCCGCCGACCACCCGGTTGCCCACCACCGGCACAGTCGTCGAGACGGCCAGACGGCACACGCCGCCCACCTGCACGGTAGCTTGCCGCTCGCCGTTGTCGTTGTCCGACAAAGTCAGGCTGATCAACTTACCGAGCAGTTGGCTGTTGTTCGTGAGTGGGCCGATCTCGTTGCTGCCGGTAAGCATCACCGGCTCGCCGATATCGGCGTCCTTGAGGTCATCGACTCCGGCCGTCTGGTGAATACTGAAGGTCGCCAGCACCGGTGCGATGGCCTCGAGATTCTGAGTTCTTACTGCCATTGTTCTTGCTCCTGATTGAGTTTCGTCAGTGGTGGAAGCGTCCTGCGCTGCGTCGGCCTCGGGCCTCCGTCGTCGGTTGCCACACTGCCGGGCAGTGTCGCCCAGCGGCACGCCGAAGGTGCGGCCATTCCACCCATCGCATTACCGGGCCGCCCCTTGATGTCGCCGGCCACACCAGTTCTGAGTGCCGAAACTGCCGGGGAAACAGTCCCTGAACCTGCCCGCCACCCGACGGTAGGTCTCGATAAGTCGGGCCGCCGGCATCGCCGGCAGCTCCTCGGCCAGGGCGAGCGCCTCGTCCCAGCGATCCCGCTTGCGATCCACCGCCGCTATCGCTTTGACCATGCCGGCGATACGCTGCTCGTAGTCCGCCCGCAACAGGGCGTGATCGTCAGCGTGCGCCGCCATAGCCGCGACTTGCGTGCACAGGTCGCTCATGCGGGAGCGCAGTTCGTCGAAGTCGATCCTCGTCAGACTTGCGTCATCCAGGTCGCGGACCACTCCCTCGAAATAGGCTATTTCGGTCTTAGTGTTTTCCAAGATTGTCTCCCGAGTATTCAACAAGGTAATCTTCTATGCGTATGAGGCGGGCCTCGACATCGGTGGAGAACCGGTAGAACTGTTCTTTGCTGACCGTACCCTCCCGAATCAACACCTCGAAGCCGGCCAGCTTCTTGTCCAGCGCGGCCACCATGGCCGCTTCCGCTTTGGCGGCCAGCTCGACCTTAAGCGACTGAATCGTCATGAAATAAGCCGCCGCGATGCCGAGAACGATCGAAAGCAGATTGATCCACCAGCCGTGCAGGTGGAGAAGCGACGACGTCCGGTCTTCATTCATACCGCTCTGACCTCGTCGTGAGGTTTGTCGGCGCGATAGAACAGGAAGCAGTCCGCGCCACGAAATCGTATAGGGTGCAGGATGAATCTCCCATTCAGATGGCCGGTCGTGTCAAATGCGAACCCGTTGCCAACCGGTTGAATAGTCGCGAGTCGACCAGTGAGCGCCGTCTTGCGATCCGAGATTCTGCGCGAAACGTCGCCGCGCCACGCAAGGAACCGCCTGCCTGCGTCGAGCGCGGCATTGCTGAAATCGACGATGTCGAACTGAAGATGCTGGGGCGAATGAGTCAATCCCCGCCCAGAGGGACTTGATATGATTAGCTGGGCACCAGCGCCGGTAATCGAAAGGGTCACCGAAGAATCTGTTTGCGCCCTTCGACTCAGTTCCGGCGGTCTATACCAGTAGCCGTTTCGGAAACGCGAATCACCTGTGTCCGAACATCGATGCAGCGGCCAGATCTCGACACCGTCGCGGGTCATTATCTCCAGCGCCGCTCGATGGACCGACAGACCGTCCGCCAGCCGATACGGAATCATCCGAAATTCAACAGCTGACTGCGATTTCCCGCGCGGAAACGCTATCACACCCTGACCCGGATAGACATGGAACACGAGTCTTGACACGGCGCCGGAATTTCCCTGCAATCGTGATTCGAGAGCGGCCAGTGGGCACCGTTCCTTGCCGCGGTAGCCAACCAGTACACCTGTAAGAGGGTACTTTGGTGTAAAGCCGCCGATGCGGTCGATGAGCGTACCCTCAAGCGGCGTTCCTTCGAGTCCTGTAAACAGAGTTCTGCCGTTGTCAGCGCACACCGTGAGCGGGAGACCGTCATAGTGAGGCGCTACCAGGTAATTGCTGTCACGGTCCAGGAGATCGAGGTCGGCAATGGGGGTAAGGCGAGTCTGACCAATGGGCGCGACTTCCGGTAGCGACGATTCGCTCTCGCTGTCCAGCAGGCGTGATATGGCAGTGTTCGGCGTGGCGCCGCGATAGACCAGCGACGCCTCCAGCACTCGTTCTATCCGGCGGTAGTTGAAATGGCAGTTCTCGGTGATGCCGTCGTGATCATACTTCTGTAGCGGCTGATGCTCGCAGCGGCGGATATCCTGCCCGCATATGGAACACTCCGGCAGGTGAAAAGTGAACGCCACCGAGCATTCCTTGTAAATACCGCCGTCGATATTGCCCCGCAATTGCTCGGCGTTGTCGGATGACCGCAGCCAATAGAAGTATGCTTTTACCCAGGGGACGGAATCGCGCGTGAGCGTTATCGCATGAAAAATCCGCGCCACGGGGAGCTTGTCCTTCCGGTGCCCGACCAGCACCGGCGCATCGATCATCAGCTCGGCCAGGCGGCCATGTTCGTCGGCCGGAAAACGTCCACCGAACGAATTGACCTGGTCGGAGACGACGAACATAGCCCGGACATGGACATCATCCGCCGTCAATGGCGACGGCGGCCGAATGTTTGCATTGATAAGGTCAATGAACTCCAGCGGAGTTTCGTCGGCCTGCACGGCCATTTCCGCTGTGATTCGATCCAGGCTTGAGGTCATTCGTGTCTCCGTATGGTCTTCATTCATCCGCCCCGACTTCGCGATCTGCGTAGAGTCACCACCAAAACTGTGCAAGCGCGGGTATGGGCGGTCGCCCATACTCTCGCCAAGTGGAACGAGTCACTACTCGATATCCCCTTGCCTTGGTAGTGCTTATCTCAGCGGGTTGGGACCTCCCCCACAAGGGCACGACCTTTGCTCGTTTGGCAGCAGAGCCATGCAACCATGGTTCAAAGAGGTGATGGATTATGACACTGTACCAACGAAAGTATAGTCAGCCCCTCAAGTGGGTGGTGGCCCTAATCGTGTTTATGCTCGTCATGGGGATCACTTTTACCGACGTCTACGGCAAAGACAAAGAGCCGGGAAAGAAACCGGGCCAGGGAGATCATGGTCGCGACCGGCCGGGCCATGGCAACGGCGGCGGTAACCATGGTAATCCGGGTGACAGCCTACCGCCTGACGACAACATCCCCACGCCCACGCCGGTGCCGGAACCGGGCACGCTCATCCTGCTGGCCGGCGGCCTGGGCGGGCTGTACGCGGCCCGACGCTTGCGCAAAAAAAGATAAGTAGCGATAAGAAGCACCACCCCAATCCCTCCCTCCTGCGCCTTCCGGGTCGAGCTGCCCGGAGGGCGTTTTTTTTGTTTATGTGGTCACACCTTTCCGACCCTGGGCATCACCGCCGGCGAACTCGGCTTCCGCAACGGCCATAGAGCCAGGGCCAACGCCATAAGGGCATCGCACTCGTTGTTGTCGTCCCACCGGGCCGAGCGAAGCTCGTCCTCGAGTGACCAAACCCGCCCCGGCCCGTCCGGAAGCTCCCATCGAGAGTATGCTATCGCGCCGCGAGCATGATGCAGCTCGACATTGGTCAGCAGCTCCGCCTTGGTCGCCGGAGTGAATATCACCGCCTCAGGTTTGTAGTCACGCAATTGTTCAACCACGACATCGCCCAAACCAGTGGCGTCGATCACCAGCCTGCCTGGGTACTGCTCCTGCCGCTGCCTGATCTTAGCCAGCACGACCATCCAGTCGAACTGACGGAACCGTTCGAGGGCCACAACCCTCGCCTTGCCGCCGCTGATCTCGACCGTAATACCGACTGTCGCCGTCTTCTTCCGCGCCAAATCCCAACCCGAGATAAACAGGCGGTCGGGGCTGCTCGTGGCGACCGCGGTCTCATGAAACACCCTGAGGGCGTTGTCGACATACTCACCCTTCAGTATTTCACCGCCGGCATCAACGAACTGCCCCATGATGTTTTGTTGAAGGCGGCTCTCCGTGAAGTACCTGACGCGCTCATCGAGATAGTCCGCCGAGATATGCGGATTGTCGCGGCTGTCGCCCGATTGAAAATACCCTGCGCGCTCGCCCTGCATGATCTCTCGAGCCCGGCGATAGAACCAGTTCTTGCCGTTTGGTGTCGAGACCAGGTCGAGCCGCCCTTCGCGATCCGCCAGCCGCATCAAAACTACTTCCTCGACCACGTACTCCGGCGCCGTCTCGAAAGCCACTTCATCGAATATGAACAGGTCGTAGTCATTGCCGAGCAGATGCTCGCCCCGGTTCTGCGTGGAGCGCGACTCGATAGTGGCGCCGTTGCCGAATGTCAGAGTGGGGTAGGGCGTCCAGACCAGGTCGCTGATCAGTGGGGATAGAATAGGAGCCTGCCGCAGAAGCCGCAGCGCCTGGCTGAACACGAGATTGGCCTGGTTCTGGGTGATCGACGCCACCACCGCGCGGTAGCGTCCGCCCGAATCGAATTCGAGCGGGCGAATGCGATAGAGGGCGTTGTAGATGAGTTTTACCGCCGAGACAAACGACTTTCCCCAGCGGTTGCCGGTCACCAGCACGTTTTCGCGGGTGGTCGACCGGGTCAGCCACTCTTTCTGGCCCGGGTGCAGAGCGACATCGAGAAACCGCTCCGCGAAATAAACCGGCTCTTCCAGCCCCCGCCGCCAATCATCGTAACTCGGCGTGGGGTCTACAGCAGATTCCAAACCTTTTCGCGCGCCTTCTCCTGATCGAGCAGCCCGGCCTGATATAGCTTGATGATATTTTCTACCCGGCCACTCTCCACTTCGAGATTCTCCTTGGCCTGGTAGGCGAAGCTGTTGTCGAACTCGAACCGGCAGCGCGCATCGAGTCCGGCCAGCGCCAGATCGACCGCCGCAATCCATTCGAGAAAGTGCGCCACCTCGGCCTGCACCGACCGGACCTGCCGCATGACCACGTCGAATTTGAACCCCGACCAGGTCGTGGTGGCCCCGTAGGAATAGCCCAGCAGGTAAGGGGCCAGGTGTGTCGCCGCACAGATTTCCTCGACCATCGCCCGATGCGACATAAACCAGCTATTGGTGATGTCGCGCGATTTCTCCGGCGCCACGTGGCCGATCTCCACGTTGTTCCAGGTAACCGGGTTATCATCGACTTCAAGCGTTTTGATCATCCGGACAGTGGAATCGAAATAGCTGTTGATTCGGTCGGTGTAAGCGCTGTCGGATTCGCCCCCCATCCGCTCGGGCGGGGTGATTTTTACGTGCAGGCGATGGAACCCCGAATTGTGGCTGGCGCGCCGCATGTCATCGACCAACTGCTGCTCGACATAAGCCACAAACGGCACTGCCTGGAGGATCGATCGCCCGAACGGTTGCGACACCCCGCCGTTCAGCGGAATGTAATAGAAGTCAGGCCGGTCGAGCGGAATCGTGCGACCGTCCAGCTCCAATACCAGACGACGACCATGCTCATGATCGAGTCTCAAGTCGACAGGATCGACCGGCAGAAACTGATCGACACCGCCGGCGTCCGGGTTTATCGTCAGAAAGCCGCCGAAAATCCCGTCGCGGTAGAGCGACATGAACAGATCCGGCAGGAGACTGTCCAGACCTATCCGATTGCCCGTCGGGTTGGTGTAAAGACGCCGCGTCAACTGTTCGAGGCGCGCCCCCGCTCTCTCCGTCGACGCCTGCCGGACGTCGTCTACGATTTTGAACTGCCCCGGCGCTGCCGCCAGCCGGACCCAAGTCCAGACACAGGCATTGACCGCTGGAATATGATCAGTCAGGAAGCGATAGAGGAGCTTTCGCCAACGCCCCGTCTCGAAATCATTACGACCCCATTTCAGCACCGCTTCGAGCTGATCGGCGGTGGCAAACGACGCCCGACGCACCGGCTTTACGAGCGTGTTATCCGACAGCCTTGGGCTAGACGCAAGTCGGGGAACCAGATTGTTTTCCGCACGTGCCGCCATAATTGTCCTTTCTTTGCGGATACAACCACCGCGAACATCACCCCTCATCCTGTCGCTTTTCTGCCGACCAGACCTTGTCGCTCGATAACTTATAATGTTGTGGCTGAACTGGGACGGTCATATATTCGCTCGAGGTCAGAGCGTATGAAATCGGCTTGGTTTCTGTTTGTCCTATTCGCCGTGGTCGCAGCATTTTGGACCGCTTGCTCCGAGAACCCGGCCCTCCAGAAGCGCTACCAGGCCGAAAAGATGTATTTTCAGGCCGAACGCGAGTCTCGACAGGCGCGAGTCCGTCCCGAACTGACCTCCACCGCCGCCTCCCATCAGCTTCGCAGCCAATATCGCGCTGCGCTGGAGTTCTGCTACCAGGCGCTCGGCACGATTCCGCCCGAGGTCTACCCGGTGCAGCACGAGGAAATCTCGGATCTTGCCTGGCGCGCCGCCACCCGCATCTCGCAGATTTCGTACGCGCAGAAGGAGTATGACAGCAGTATCGCGGTCCTGCGCGGGCTGATGCGGCGGATTTCGCTCAGCGGCGTCGCCGATGTCTCCGCTCACCTGAATCTCGGGCGCGCCCTGCAGGCAAATGGCCAGTGGGACTCCGCCCTGGCCGTATTTAGCCACTCGGTTGAGCGGTTCTATCCTCCGGCCGACAAGAACGGCGAGGTGCTGGTCGGCCTTTTCAACCTGCCCAACCAGATTTACGACGGCCTCCTGAAAGCCGGCGATACGGCCGCTGCTATGGCGCAGGCATCGCGTGCCGAGAACTACTACCGCCGGCTCATCACCGAGTTTCCCGGCGGCAACCTGGCCGGGGTCAGCCACCTGAATTTGGCGAGCCTTTATGAGCGCCTGGGCCGTTACCAGGAAGCGGTCATCGAACTTAGCCAGCTCACCGATACCACCGGAAGCATCGCTACTCCGGCCTATCTGCGTATCGCCCTGCTCCACGCCGATCAGCTAGGGCGACCCGATTTGGCGCTCGAAGAATATGAGCGGATTTTGAGCCGTCTCAAAGGTCGCGACACCCTCCAGAGGCCGCTGGTCCTGTACAACAAGGGCCTCATTCACCTTCACCGGGGCGACTACGACCAGGCCCGCCAAATCCTGGTCGACATCAAGAAGAACTACCCCCGGTTCTACTCTCAAACCCCGACCGTTCAGTACGCTATCGCCCGCTCCTTCGACCTCCAAAACCGCTGGGAGCGGGCGGAAACCGAGTATAAGTATGTCATTAGCGGCTTCCCCGGCTCGGAGCAGAGCATGGCGACTCATCTTTACCTGATCGACCAGTACGCCAGACAAGGACGAGCCACCGAGGCCGATAGACTTGAACAGCGCGCCGAGGCAGAATGTGACGAAATAGTCGCAACCCGGCCCAACTCTCGCGCCGTCGCGTCCGCCATGAGCTACAAGGCCGAGCTGTACCGCCGTCGACAAGACTGGCAAAAAGCTGCCCATTTGCTGACCGAGGTTTTCGACAAATACCCGACCAGCGAAATCGGTTTCCGCGCGGCCATTATTGCCACGGTGATCTACCGCGACGAGCTGCGCAACGAAGCGACTGCCGATTCGTTGATGCAGGTCCTCAAAAAGCGGCTGACAACAGTTGACGAGACGGGCGAAATTTAGGATCTTTGGCCGACAATTCTTAGTAGAAGTTTTGAGCGGTATTTAGGTTGAACTGGAGGAAGAATGAAACCGATTGCTCTCGCCCTGATCACCATTATCTGTCTCTGCCTTGCTCCGCTGGCAGCGTCCGCCCAGACTGACCGATTCGGCAAACCGGACACTGTGTATGCCGAAGTCAGTTACATCGGCGAATTCACCGCCGCGGTGACTATCTCGTACACAAACGACGAGACCATTGTCGGCTTGCAGATCCCGTTTCGTATGGATGCCGGCCTGAACAAGATTGTGGCCGACTCCGCCGTTTACACCGGCGGACGGATTGCCGCGGCCAAGTGGGCCTACACCGGCTTTCGGCCGGACACCGCCATTCAATGCGTAATGCTGGGTATGATCGCTAATCTTGGACCGACCGACAACAAGCTCACCCCTGGTTCCGGCCGGATTGCGACCGTTTACATCTCCTCGCTCGAGGACAAGAAGATCGAAAAGCTGATTGTCGACAGCACCACACTGGCTCATGGCGGCGGCATGATGGCGATTGCCGACATGCTGCAGGGGAATCCTCCCGATAGTATAAGGATGCCGATGTCCGAGCGGCAAATCAAACCGGTTTGGGTATTTCGGAACGCCAAGTAACCGGTGACACTAATCGACTACACGAGCCCGGCTCTGCAGCCGGGCTTTTTCGTGCTTAGTTACTCGTCCTCCGGCGAGTCGTCGCTGCCTGATGACCCTTTCAGGTGTGGAATGACCTTCGCGCTCTCTTTGATCGACAAGAACTCCGCCAGCTGTGACTCCTGCGTCGGATTCAGCCGGCCCTTCTGGTGGAGCTTCAGGAGCGCCGCGTCGTCAAGCCTGAGACATACGTCGCGGACATGGTCATCCCACGCCCTGACCAGCGCCGTCAGCGCGGCGTGTCTTGCCGGTTCTTCGGTGCGCGAATCGATATGTTCACTCCGGCTGATCTTGACCGAGACATAACCCTGGGCAGTGTCAAACCGGCTGAGCCGCAGCTCCTTCGCGCTCTGGATGAGCCGCTCCCGCAGGAGCGCGTACTCACCTTCCAGCTCTTTCTTGCGGGCGTGCAGATCGAGACACTCTTCGGCCAACCGCGCCGCCTCCTGAAAGGTCGCTTTCTCTGTCGTCTCCTGGGCCGATTCCATTACCAGCTTGTGCTTCATGGCCGGGCAGAGCCGCGCGAACTCGCACCAGGCACAAAGAGACGTGGGATTGGGCGGCCATTCGCCCATCCTCTCGGCGCGAGAAATCTCGTGGGCTTCGGCCCTGAATTGCTCGGCCAGTTCCTCGAGTTCATCGGGCCGCATCCTGTAGCTAACTACTTCGTCATACTCGAGAAAGTACTGGGCCACCTCATAGGTTCGGTCCGGGAATGACTCCTGAAGAGCCAGCTGATAAAAGCCCATTTGAAGGCGAAAACCGGGATCCTGCGGCCCCACAATTTTGCCCGTCTTGAAGTCACTGATTTCGTAGACACCGTCCTCGCGCTTCCACACCCGGTCCACCCGCGCGTCAAACCGTACCGGGCAGTTCGGCAGGAAGAACGAAAAGGTCTTCTCGGCAAAGAGATGCGTTCCCCGGTTAAACGGCTTATGACGCTCATAGAACCTCTCGAGCATTCGGCGCCCCCGCGCGATATCGTCGTCAATCGTACGCCCCTCGTTTGCCGGGGTCACCTTGTCCCGCTTCGGCCCTTCCCACTCCTGATCGAACGCGGCCAGCATCTCCTCAAGGGGATACAGACGGCCTTCGGCGCCCCACTCATAAGCCTTGCGAACCTGACGATGCACCGCGTTTCCTATCACCTGGTGGGCGTAGACCGGCTTGGGCACTTTGAGCTTGTCCACTTTCTCGAACTTGTATTTCTGCGGGCACTGGCGGAAGACTCCCAACGAACTATGACTCAATCTGTCAGCCATGCGGTGAATATATAATCCGACAAGTGTATTCGGCAATCACATCCGTGATCTCAGCCAGACCGCCCCGGTCCGCCCCAAAACCAAAAGGGCCGGACTCACTGAGTCCGGCCCTTCTATCACACGACGAGAAGGTAACGTATCGGTACTTCAATTGACCTGACTATTATACAAATTAATCCAGTCCTGTCTCACGCGAGACCAGGTATATTTTTCGGCTTCGGCTTTGCCCGCCGACGATAGCCGCTCGCACAGTTCCTGGTTTTCTACCAGCTCGATAATCGCATCTGCCAGCGCGGCGTGGTCGCCCATCGGCGCCACGAGCGCGTTGGACCGGTCCCGCACCATGTGAAGCAATCCGTCGGCGTCGCTGACCACCACCGGCAAGCCGGCGGCAAACGCCCTAACAACGGCCCGCGGGGATTCGTCGATAAGCGGCGCATGCAGAAACAGGTCACACTCGTTGTAGAGGCTCGTCAATTCGACCGCAGCGATTTCCCCACGGAATTCAACGCCGTTTATCCGGCTTTGCCGCACCAGGTTTTCCAGCGTCTGGCGCTGGGAACCGCGCCCGACAATCTCCATTTCCGCCCGGGGGTACTTCTGCTTGACCAGTCGAAACGCCCGGATCGATGATGGCACGTTGAAATCGGGCTCCAGCGGCGTGTTCATCAGTATGCGTGGCTGCAGCTTCGACCTCACCCTATGGGTCAGGCCGCCCAGCGAAACCGGCGGGGTCAGCAATCGAACCGAAAGCCCGGCACGAGTCAACACTTTCTGAAGATGCCGCGAACCGGTCACCGCCATGCCGCCCAACTTCAGAGCCGGCAGCAGCCAGCGACGGTGCCGTTCGAGCTGAGTTTCGATTTCCGCCGACTCAAAATGGAGAATAGCTTTCCGATTGAAAAACCTGGCCAGGACCAGCGCCGGCACTACCTCTTCGGCGATCTGGCGCAGCGAGCCGCAGGTCACATGCACGACATCGTAAGACCGCATGTCCGAGAACAGCGCGCGCCAACTGATGAGTCGCTGTTGCCCCCGGTAAAACAGGGCCGGTTCTGACGGCGCGTAGCTGTCACGATTCGGAGGTAGCGAAACCGTCGCATTCCAACCCTCTTCGACCAGCCCTTGTGCGATTAGTTCGGCTGAGCCGGAGCCGGATCCCCACTCCTGGCCCACAAACAGGACACGGGGTGTTCCCTGGCACGCGGTCGGGGCGACCGCAGGCGTATCCATACTCCAGCTATGCTCGTGAGCTTCAGCCATAAACATCGCTCTCAATGAACCTTTGTAACGTGCCTTCCTGGGTAGTCTTATACACTTAATCGGACTCTCCGGCCCACTCTGCACCATCGACTGAACAACGAACCCCCACCAAATAAGAACGGCCGACTGATACCGGCCGTTCGTACGGTGAAATGGTGATACCCGTTCTTAGCCCCGTCTTGGGTCTAAGAAGACACCCCCAGGGACCCTCTTCCCCGACTCCGGGAAGACAAACCAAAGTCCCCTTGGCGGTGCCCATCCGGTTCCCCCTGTAGGCCTCTCCCGTCGCGTGACTGTCGGCAAAGTTACCTGCCCCCCAAGCAACCCTGCCAAAGCCCGTGGACACCCAGGCGTTAACTAACTATTGTGCCAGCCCGGGAGCTATTATGGTCAAAGTTGAACAATCTTGTTAAGTTGCAGTCGTTCAGGCGCTTAGAAGGAAGCCGGCGAGCGAACGCGTCCGAACTCCACGCCAGGCCATCCTGCCGACGTTTCAAGTACAAACAAGACCGGTTCCAGCACTGTACCGGTCCGAAACGAATGAAACGTCGCCGCCCGCGCCCATCTTCGCCGATCCACCCACCGCGCTGACATCGCGGATAGGGCTCCCGAAGGCCGTGTTGTCCGGCGACCCGACCAGCCGTGACGGGCGGACGTCTGCCGACTCTTGCCAGCTCCGCTCCACGAACGACATCCCCCGGCTTGACCGGGGAGTCCTCAGGTCACAATCCCCACGCCAGAACTGTGGCCTACCGGCTTCTCCGCCCCCTCCCTATTTCGAACTCGGCTAAAAGCTCAAACCGATTGAAAAATGCACACCGTACTGGGTGGTATTGACCACATGCTGCTCGGCAAAACGGGTCCCGGAGTATATGATCTGACCACCGGCATTGACTGTCGCGTAGTACTCGCGATAGCCGGAAACATCGATTTCCGCGCCGCGCGCCTCGCCGCTCACCCGCGCATAAAACCGGGCGCCTCCCCTGCCGCGAGGGTTGTATTCGACAGCAATTCGCCCGCCGTATCCGAATCCTCGGCCGTTGGTATGAATCTGAAAAAACCGGAGAAGATGATCGTCGACATCTTTGGTGTAGAGCAGTGGTGACACCACCGCCTTAAACTCGACCACAAATGGATCGGCGAGCAGCCGCGGCATCAGTCCGATTTCCGGACGAAGGTATCTTGTTTCGTAGGTTCCCGCGACCACATTCTCGTCAACCACGTACACTTCCGTCTGGCCGTTTGAGTCCAGATCGAGATACTGCCAGCCTGTGAGATCGGTCATCCTGAACTTGAATTTCTGAAGACCTACTCCCGCCACTACCGCCAATTCCGCCGACTTGCCCCAGGCCACCAGGCGCGTGGCCTCGATATTCAGCTCCGCCAGGGTCGCATCAGTTTCCGAATCCGTGTGGCTCCAAAGCAGCCTGACTTGACCAACATTGTCCCAGTCTTCGTCCATCATGTTGCTTCGCGGCTCGGTAATCGAGTGTATTGCTCGAAGGTTTCCAGTCCACAACTGGTGGCCGTCCTTCCAGTAGCGAAACCCCAGCTCCAAGCCGTCAAAAGTGGCGTCGAGCGGAAAGACCAGTTCGCTGCCGCCGCTGCCGATTGACGAATCCGGCAGAAGATAGAGAAAGTTAAGGCGAAACCTCGTATCGCCGAAGTGCTGCCCCGTTGCCGGAGCGACAGTGAATTCATACTGTTTCTGTGCCTGAGTCGATGAGACCAGTGCGAGCAAGACCACACCCGCCAGAACCAACGCCGGTATAATGAACACTCTTTGCCGTAGACAACTCGTGTGATATCGGTGGACAGTCCCGAGTGATTGGTATTTAGCGCGATTTGAGGTTTTGGGTCGTACGGTCACGTAATGGTTGCCGCCATTTGGAATAAAGCTCGCCAATTTTAATGGGTCGGCCTCCGCGTGTCAACGACAACTATACTCAATAAGTCGTGCCCGGCCTCGCGCAGAAGCGCGGGGCCCTCAACTGCCGACGGATGGCAGGACCTCACGCGAGGATCATGTCAATCCCACCCGCACGCGGGTGGGCCACCCAGGACATCTTCCTGCGGGAATCTTCTCCATCCTAACCCCAGCGGGTATGCCGCCGGGGAGTAAGTTGCCGGAGCGACGGAACCATTGCCTTAGGTGGCCGTTTGCATTACGTTGGCAATGTCGAGCATGTGGGATAGACAGCCCATTCAATCGGCGGCTCACGACCCGCTTCGGCGGACTGCGCTCACTCTGGAAAAGGCGTATTGTGAAAGTCTCTGATCTCATAATCAAATGCCTCGAACACGAGGGAGTGAAATTCGTTTTCGGCCTCCCCGGCGAGGAAAACGAAGATCTCCTCTTTTCACTTGAGAAGTCCTCCATTAGGTTCATTCCGACCCGCCACGAGTCCGGAGCGGCGTTCATGGCCGATGTCTACGGCCGCCTCACCGGCAAAGCCGGGGTCTGCCTCTCCACGCTCGGTCCGGGTGCGACCAACCTGCTGACCGGTGTGGCTGACGCGCATCTAGACAAGGCCCCGGTGGTGGCGATCACCGGACAGGGGGCGTCAGATCGTATCCACAAGGAAAGCCACCAGAATATCGACGTCGTCAACATGTTCCGCCCCGTCACCAAGTGGACCACCAGCATCCAGAATCCGAGAGTGGTGCCCGAAGTTGTGCGCAAGGCGTTCAAACTCGCCGAGATGGAAAAGCCGGGCGCCGCTCACTTTGAAGTGCCGGAGGATGTCGCCAAGCTGGAGTGCGACCTTGGGCCGATAGCGCCGCGCCGGGTCCGGCGCGCATCGCCGGATTTCAAAGCGATCGGCCAGGCCATCGATCTTCTGAAGGACGCCAGGCGGCCTCTCATAATCGCGGGCAACGGGGCCATCCGTAAACTGGCCTCGAAGCACCTGCGTCAACTGGTGGAACAAACACATATCCCGGTCGTCTCGACATTCATGGGCAAGGGGGCGGTGTCGGACCGCGACGAGCACTCGCTCCTGGCAATGGGGCTCCAGGGGCGGGATTTTGTCATGCGCGCAATTGACCTGGCCGACCTTGTTATCACGGTGGGGTACGACATTGCCGAGTACGATCCCAAGTCGTGGAATCCCGATCGTGAAAAGCGGATCGTACATATCGACTTCACCCCGGCCGAAGTGCACGAGTTCTACCAGCCCGAGGTGGAGATTGTCTGCGACGTATCCGGGGCGCTGTGGGAGCTGAATGCGCAGGTGGAGCGGGAACGCATCAGTTTTGACCGAACGTGGTACCAGCCGATTCGCGACCAAATCCTGCGGGATATCGACTCCTACCGACTAAGAGACGGCGACGCCTTCACGGTGCCGGGCGTGCTTCATATCGTCCGGGAGCTGATGAATCCGGGCGACATCGTGCTCTCCGATGTCGGCAGTCACAAGATGTGGATCGGGCGTAACTACCCGGTGTATGAGCCGAATTCGGTAGTCATCTCGAACGGCCTGGCCAGCATGGGAATTGCGCTGCCCGGAGGTATTGCGGCCAAGCTGGCTTTTCCGCACAAGCAGGTAGTGGCGCTGATGGGCGACGGCGGCTTCCTTATGAATTCGCAAGAGATCGAAACGGCCGGCCGTCTCGGCATCGGACTCACAATAGTCGTATTCAATGACAACGATTACGGATTGATATCGTGGAAGCAGCACAGCCATGCAAAACGCTCATTCGGCACCCGGCTGACTAATCCCGATTTCAAGAAATACGCTGAGAGCTTTGGTATTAAGGGTTACCGTCCTGCAGACCTGCGAGAGCTAAGAAACTCTTTGCGCGAGGCGATAAGCAGCGGGCGGCTTGGGTTGATCGAAATACCGATTGAAACCTCGGTCAATTTCGAGCTGAGCGAGAAACTGGAAAAGAACCTGTGCGAACGATTCGATTTCGTGGATAAGTGAGGAGAACGTGAAAGCGATAAACCCGGCCACCGGACAACTGATAAAGGACTTCCCCGAACACAGCGACTCCGATGCAGCAACCATACTGGAGCAGGTCGACCGGGAGTTCCACCGCTGGCGAGAGACCTCGTTTGAACATCGGGCGAAACTGATGCACAACGCCGCCGAGGAACAGCGCCGCAACAAGGCAAAGTATGCGGAGACTATCACGCTGGAGATGGGCAAGACGATCACTGAGTCGCTGGCCGAGGTGGAAAAGTGCGCGTCTGCGTGCGACTACTACGCCGACAATGCCGGGAAGTTCCTCTCCGATGAGATCATCGCCAGCGACGCGGGCCGGAGTTTTGTAGCGTTTCAGCCGCTGGGTGTAGTCCTGGCGGTGATGCCATGGAATTTTCCATTGTGGCAGGTGATCAGGTTCGCCGCGCCCGCGCTGATGGCGGGCAACGCCGGAGTACTGAAACATGCGTCCAACGTGCCCGGCTGCGCGCTGGCGCTCGAGGAGATCTTCCGCAACGCCGGTTTTCCTGAGAACCTTTTTCGCACCCTGATGATCGGATCGCGCCAGGTCGAGAAAGTCATCCGCCACCCGCTTGTCAAGGCGGTCACGCTCACCGGCTCGGAACCAGCCGGCATGCAGGTGGCATCGGTGGCGGGACAAGAACTGAAGAAGACAGTACTCGAACTGGGCGGCTCGGATCCGTTCATCGTGCTTGAAGATGCCGACTTGGCAAAATGTGTGTCCGTGTCCGTCAATTCGAGAATGATCAACCAGGGGCAAAGCTGTATCGCGGCCAAGCGGTTCATAGTCGTGGACGCTGTAGTCAGGGAGTTTGAGAAGCAGCAGGCCGCAATCATGCAGTCGCTGAAAGTCGGCGATCCGATGAAACCCGAGACCAGAGTCGGCCCGCTGGCGCGAGTGGATCTCCGCGACGAGCTCGACAGCCAGGTGCAGCGCTCGATCAAGGCGGGCGCACGGCTTCTGTGTGGCGGACGGGAAATCGACGGACCCGGCGCATACTACTACCCGACCGTGCTCACGGACGTGCGCAAGGGGATGGCGGTGTACGCCGAAGAGACATTCGGGCCGGTTTCAGCTATCATCCCTGTAAAGGACACTGAAGAAGCGATCGCCGTGGCGAACGATTCACCGTTCGGCCTCGGCGGGGCGGTCTGGTCACGCGATCTCAAGAAAGCCGAGATGGTTGCTCGGAGGGTTGAGACCGGAGCGATGTTTATCAACGGCATGACCAAGTCCGATCCGCGACTTCCTTTCGGCGGGGTCAAGCGCTCCGGCTACGGGCGGGAGTTATCACACTACGGCATAAAAGAGTTCGTCAACATCAAGACGATCTGGGTGGGGTAATGCCGACTCTGACAACATTGGTGAGTTTGGGTCTTTGACTACGGCGAAGGGCGTCGGCCGTTTCTGATTGACACCGCTCTTGTCGACGCCGTCAGGCGGAGTCGCCTGACGGAACGCCTGCCTCACTTCCCCGCTGCGGCGTTCGCTTTTGCCAGGGCACTGTGGCGGCGGCTGTATCCAAAGTAGATCAGGAAGCCGATGAACAGCCAGACAAACAACCTCAGCCAGTTCTCGGCCGGCAGCGAGAACATGAGCAGCAGACACATGAGAATTCCGAGAATCGGCGTGAGCGGCACCAGCGGTGCGCGAAACGGGCGCTCGGCGTGCGGGTTCGTATAACGCATGATGAGTACCGCCGCGCAGACAATGACAAACGCCAACAGCGTCCCGATATTAACCAGTTCCGCGAGTATTCTGAGCGGCAGAAAGCCGGCCATTAGAGACACGAAGATCCCGGTGAGTATCGTGGATTTCCAAGGGGTACGGAATCTCGGGTGCACGGCGCCAAAGAAGCTTTGCGGCACCATGCCGTCGCGCGCCATCGCCAACATCACCCGCGGCTGGCTCAGCATCATCACGAGCAGCACCGAGGTAATTCCCGCTACCGCTCCAATGGAAATCAGCATCTGCGCCCAAGGCAAACCCATCTGACGGAAAGCGTCGGAGACCGGCGCTTCAATTGCAATCTGGTTGTACGGCACCATCCCGGTCAGCACGCCCGCGACCGCGATATAAAGTACAGTACAGATAATAAGTGATGCTACAATACCGATAGGTACGTCGCGATTCGGTCGTCGAGCCTCCTCGGCATGAGTCGACACCGAGTCGAACCCTATGTACGCGAAAAACACGATCGCTGCTCCGGCCAGCATGCCCAGCGGCGCACCGCCGGCGTCGGCCTGCCCGGCGGCCAGATGTCCAAAGAAGCTGATGCCGCTAAGACCATAGGGGGCGAACGGGGTCCAGTTGTCCGGATTGATGTAAAAAGCGCCGACTGCGATCACGAACAACACAATGCCGACTTTTATCCCCACCAGGGTAGCATTGAAACTGGCGCTCTCACGAATGCCAATTACAAGTACGCAGGTGATTATAAACGTGATGATAATTGCAGGCAGGTCGAGCACCGCGCCGGTCGCCACCAGGTGACCGACGCTTGGGTCGTAGTCGAAGGGCGACGTACTCAGTGCAAAGGGTACATGAAAGCCGAAAATTCCTATGAAATCCTGAAAGTATTTGGACCAGCCGTGGGCTACGGTTGCAGAACTGACCGTGTACTCCAGCACCAGGTCCCAGCCGATAATCCAGGCGGGCAGCTCGCCCAGGGTGGCGTACGCGTAGGTATAGGCCGACCCGGCCACCGGCACCATCGAGGCGAACTCCGCATAGCTCAAGGCGGCAAAAATGCAGGCAAGTCCGGCGACTACGAACGAGAGCATGAGCGCCGGGCCGGTTTTGTCGTGGGCCGCCTGCCCGACCAGCACGAATATGCCGGTGCCGATAATAGCACCCACTCCGAGACTGGTGAGTTGAACCGGGCCGAGACAGCGCCGCAGCCGGTTCTCCCCTTTCATTTCGTCGAGTAACAAACTGAGAGGTTTGGTCGCGAATAATCGACTCATAGCAGGTAGCGCCTCAATCTGGACCGCCGGGGTGACTGGCTGGTCACGTTAGTCGGTTATTGTCGAATTCTTGAACCGGCGTATCCCGACCGGGCGAGCCGGGAACGCACAATTTCCGCCCAAAAAGATCAGATTTGATCGCCAAGTCAATAAAAGGTTTTGGGATGCCCAAGGATCGATGGGGGTACGTTCGGGCCAGGGTCGCGTTGCCTCATTGAAAGATGTTACCGAAGGTTTGGGGGTGGTCAGAGACGTTGCCTCACATTAGAGGTTACCGAGACCAGTTTGAAGATCACCTTCAGTTGTTGTTCAATTTGTTGTTTGAGTTG
>JBFMGC010000013.1 GCA_040752815.1 Candidatus Zixiibacteriota bacterium | reverse complement strand
GGCGGCGCCCGCGAAAACTATTCGCCGCTTCGTACTGTGGAAACGATGGCCCGGTTTGATTTGTTGGGAAATAGGTCATAATGGAAGCGGCCGGCTCGACTTGGCGGACCTGCTTCAAAAAGCCGGCGCGTTCGGGTTCCAGTCGATTCTGGTCGAGGGCGGCTCGGCGCTGGCGACGTCGTTGCTGCGAGCCGGCTTAGTTGACAAAATGGTGCTGGTACTGGCCCCGAAGATTGTTGGCGAAGGAACCGCGTCGATTGGTGATCTGGGCATCCGCAAGTTAGCCGAGAGCATCCGGTTGGAGGTTGAGTCGGTCGAAAGGCTGGGTCCGGATACGATTGTTGTAGGATATCCTAATTTTAGGCGATAGAAGTGTTTACGGGCATTATTGAAACAATCGGTTTAGTCGAGGCCCTCAGGCCCCAGGGGAACTACGCGATTTTGACCGTGAAGTCCTCCCTGCCCTCGGAGGAAATCCAGATCGGCGAGTCAATCGCCTGCCACGGCGTCTGTCTCACTGTAGTGGCTAGGGACGTAGGCTCGCTCACCGCCGAACTTTCGCAGGAAACCGCTGCTCGAGTGGATATGTCGAGGCTAAAGGCAGGTTCGCGAATCAATTTAGAACGGGCGCTCCAGATGGGCAGCCGCCTGGGCGGGCACTTAGTTACCGGCCATGTGGATACAACCGGTCCGGTAGACTATCTCAAACCGGTCGGTCGGTCATTGGAGTTGGCGGTCAAGTTTGAACCCGGTTTCGATGCTCTGGTGATTAATAAGGGTTCGATAGCTATTGACGGCGTTTCCCTGACGGTAAATCATTGCCGCTCCGGCTGGTTGAGCGTGAATCTCATTCCGCATACCGGTCAGGCTACGACGTTGTCCGATTTGAAGCCGGGCGAGGCAGTCAATCTCGAGTTCGATTTGATAGGAAAATACATCTTGAAGTATCAGCAATCAGGGTCTTCGCGGGGTATCACCGAGGAGATGTTACGCGGAAGTGGATGGTAGTAATGAACGACGAATACCGCTTTAATACGATTCCGGAAACTGTTGAAGATATCCGCCAGGGGAAATGTGTCATCGTGGTGGACGATGAGGATCGAGAGAACGAGGGCGATCTCATCATGGCTGCGGAGGCGATCACGCCGGAGATGGTCAATTTCTTCGTGACTCATGGGCGCGGCCTGGTGTGTGTACCTATGATGGAGACCGATCTCGAGCGCCTTGAACTCAACCAGATGGTTCAAAAGAACACAGCGCGACTTGGTACCAGGTTTACTGTTTCGGTGGATGCTATCGAGGGAACCACCACCGGCATCTCGGCTTATGATCGCGCCCGGACCATAAAGGCGCTGGCCGACCCCGACACTCGACCAGAGGATTTCGGCAGACCGGGGCATGTTTTCCCCTTGAAGGCTCTGACCGGCGGAGTTCTGACACGGGCTGGACATACCGAAACAGCCACCGACCTGGCTCGCCTGGCCGGATTCCGGCCGGTCGGCGTTCTGTGTGAAATCATGGATGATGACGGTACCATGGCGCGGGTACCGAGGCTCATGGAGATAGCGACTGAGTTCGGGCTGAAGATCACCACAGTGCGCAGCTTAATCGAGTACCGTCGCCAGACCGAGAAGCTCGTGGAGCGAATGACCACGGTCGATTTCCCCACCCAGTTCGGCAGGTTCAAGCTGCATCTGTACCGGTCGGAAGTTGACGATCACCACCATCTGGCTCTCGAAAAGGGTGACGTAGCGGGAAAGCAAAACGTTCTCGTACGGGTGCACTCGAGCTGTTTGACCGGTGACGTCCTTGGCTCCCTTCGGTGCGATTGCGGCCCCCAGTTGCACGAGGCGATGCGGCTTATCGACCGCGCCGGTCTCGGTGTGTTGGTTTACATGCGCCAGGAGGGGCGGGGGATTGGCCTCGCGAACAAGATTCTCGCCTACAAGCTGCAGGACAAGGGACGTGACACGGTGCAGGCGAACAACGATCTTGGCTTCGACGCCGACCTGCGTGACTACGGAGTCGGCGCACAAATCCTGGCCGACCTGGGGTTGACATCAATCCGCCTCTTGACGAACAACCCCCGCAAGGTGGTTGGCCTCAAGGGGTACGGACTCGAGATCACCGAGCGAGTGCCGATTGAGGTGGCGCCATCGGAGCATACGTACAAATACCTCGAGACCAAACGCGACAAACTGGGACACTTGTTGAAACTGAAGAATATCTGAGGTGTGCGATGACGGTAAAAAGACTTGAAGGCAAGCTCGACGCCAAGGGGCTGAAATGTGGGCTGGTGGTCAGCCGGTTTAATGATTTTCTAACCGACAAGCTGGTCGACGGCGCACTGGACTGCCTCGTGCGTCACGGCGCGACCGAAGCCGACCAGACCGTGGCCTTTGTTCCCGGGGCGCTCGAAATTCCGGCTGCGACCGCGCGTCTGGCCGCTACGGGCCGCTACGATGCCCTGATCTGTTTGGGCGCAGTAGTGCGCGGCGACACGCCGCATTTTGATTACGTGGCGGCGGAGTCATCCAAAGGAATCGCCCGCCTGGCTATGGAGCTCAAGATTCCGGTAATCTACGGTGTGATCACTGCGGACACGCTTGAGCAGGCGATTGAGCGCGCCGGAACCAAGGCGGGCAACAAGGGGTGGGATGCCGCGCTGGCCGCTATCGAAATGGGCAATTTGTACCGGGCGATTGGATAGGCGATGAGTCGATCGCCTCGAAGCCACGCCCGCGAGCTGGTGCTGCAAGGGTTGTATGCCCTTGAAGTGGGAGGAGGGAGCCCGGACGATATCGCCGTCAAAGTTATCTCCGAAGACGGCCTCGATGAGAATTCTCTCGTGTTTGCGCGGCATCTTTTTGATGCCGTGAGGCAAAACCGGGACTGGGCCGACCGTACCATCTCAGCGCTGGCTCGCAATTGGCGCCTGGAACGGATAGCTGTGATCGATCAGATTGTCCTGCGCATGGCGATGACCGAACTCAAGGTCATGCCCGACGTGCCGGTCAAAGTGGTGCTCAATGAGGCGATCGAGCTGGTCAAGTTGTATTCTACAGCGGATTCATCGGCTTTTATCAACGGCATACTGGACAGCTTTATTAAGAACCTGTCGGTGACGGATTCGGTTTAGCACGCTATTTTCCTGCGGAGATCTGGCGCACCGGGAGGTACGCCAGGCACGAATCGCGGTGGGCCCCGGTACCGCGGACATCCGCCCATTCTCAAATCAACGTATAAGTTCTGATTCGGAATAGTGGTTGCTTTTGGATCGGGCCGATTGCTTTATAGGCCTTTGACTTGACGACCGAGGAAGAGACCGTCGCGATTTGGTAAGCCTGCCGAAAAGATTCGACAAAGTCAACGCCGTTGTTGCCATTGCGGTGTGGCTGACGGCGCTGATCGTTTATATACGTACCCAGGCGCCGACTCTCTCCTTTTGGGACTGTGGCGAGTTTATCGCCTGTTCATACATCCTCGGAATACCGCATCCTCCCGGTACCCCAACCTATATCCTTTTTGGCCGGGTAGCGTCGATGCTGCCCACTTTCAGCGACATCTGTGCGCGGGTCAATCTGTTGTCCGGCCTGTGTTCGTCGCTTGCGGCGATGTTCGGATACCTGTTGGGGGTGAGGATCATACGCCACTGGTTCCGGGACGACAATTCGTACTACGGCCGACTTCTCATCTATGCCGGCCCTGCAGCCGGGGCGATGTTCTTGGCGTTTGGTCGAACGCAGTGGAACAACTCGGTCGAGGCCGAGGTGTACGGTATGTCGATGCTGCTCATGTTCGCGATTGCCTGGCTGGCCATGGTGTTTATCGAGCACCGGGGAAGTCAGTTCGGCAACAAAGTCATGTTGCTGGCGGTCTATCTCGCCTTTCTCGGTATCGGCGTACACATGACCACCTTCCTGATTCTGCCGATCGCCGTGATTGTGTTTTCGCTCAGGAAGGAAACGCCATTGAGGTACTGGTTCATTATCGGGGCGTTCTTTGCAGTCGAGCTGTATCTGATATATGCGCTGTCCTCGAATCCGAGCGAAGTACCGTATTACTTCCCGATAGCCATCACGGGGTTAATTTTCATCTTCTACATGCTCTCCTTTGACCGTATCCCCGTCTCCCTGCTGATTGTCGCTGTCGGGTTCGTGATGGCGTCCTTTCCCGGCATCGCGCACATCGCCGGCTGGCCGGGCGGAGGGTACCGGACATTTGGAATCGTTGCGCTACTGGCGCTGATTGGTTACGCCCTGTATTCCTTTTTCAAGACAACTAAAGCGAAGAACGGGAATGGAAAGAACGTGGCCGGAGCCAAGGTAGCCGCGATCTTCGTTGTGGTGGCCGTAGCGCTGGCCGCGGTTACCAAGCTCGGCCTTCCCAACGGCCCTCAGGGTTATCGCGCCTTCCTGTTGATTTCCGTTGTCCTCGCTCTGGCGATCGGTGTCTTCATCTGGCGGTATGTAAACCTCCCCGTGCTAGTGGCGCTGGTCGGGCCGGCGATGATTGTCCTCGGGGTTAAAGAGTTCTTTTGGGGGACATTGGCGTCAGCCGGTGTTGTTCTCGTTCTCGGCCTGATCTGGAAAGTGGCGGGCTGGCGGACGGCTCTGCTGGTGATCGTAATGGCGGTCGCGGGGTACTCCACGCACCTGTTTGCGCCGATTCGATCATCGCTGCATCCCTACATCAATGAAAACACCCCATCGGATTCATTAGAAGCCACGATCAACTTTTTCGAGCGCAAACAGTACGGCTCGCAGTCGATGACCGAACGGATGTTCAAACGCCGTGGCGAGTGGGCAAACCAGTTCGGCGACCACGCGCGCATGGGCTTCCTGGGGTTCTTCAGGGAGCAATACGGGTTCGCGGGGCGCACGTTCGTAGTCGCTGTCTTGTTGGGAGCGTTTGGAGCCTGGGAGGCCTGCCGACGAAAACCTGAAATGGGGATATTTCTCGCCACGCTGCTGCTGGTGGCGACTGTGGGTTTGATCTTGTATATGAATTTTGCCGACGGGGCCCGACAGACTGCCTATGACGCCTGGCTCGAAGTGCGCGACCGAGATTACTTCTTTACCCCCGGATTCATGCTGTTCGGCCTGGCCATGGGGTTGGGTATCACGGCGACAATACAGCTTGTGCGCGACTTGACAAAACGCTTCAGCAAACTGCCGCGCAACGTTATCGGCGTAGCTCTGCCCGCGCTGTTTGTGCTTCCGGTGCATACGCTCGCCGATAACTACTTCTATTGTGATCGTTCGCGCGTGTATGTGCCGTATGATTACGCCGCGAACATACTTGAATCGTGCGAGCCGAATGCGGTGCTGCTCACTTATGGCGACAACGATACTTTTCCGCTCTGGTGCCTTCAGGAAGTCTACGGCGTGCGGCGCGATGTCCGATCGGTCTGCTGCGCACTGGCCAACGGCGGCTGGTATATTAAGCAGATTAGGGACTACATGGGTATTGAGCTGGGCTGGACCGACCAGGAGATCGACAAGCTGACACCGTTTCGCACGCAGGACGGCAAGACTTTTCGTCTGCAGGACCAGGTCACCGACGCCATCATCTCGCACAATGTCTCCGGCCGGCCGATTCACTTCACGCTCCTGGCCAATCCGTCATCGCGGCGCTACTACGGCGAGCAGATCGACTCGCTGCTGGAAATGCGCGGACTCACCTATCTGCTTACCGACTTGTCCTCAGGCGGAAGCATCCGAGTGCCTGTAGAAATCAACCGTGAATTGATGATGACCTCGGGAAAACTGAAATATCGGGGCTGGACCGATCCTATTGTTTTTCGGGACGAGATGACTGAGCGCTCCATCGCGGGTGTGGCCGATCGTGTCATGGCCCTGGCCGACGCCCTCATTCGGGAGCAGCGCTGGCGCGAAGCGGAGGATGTGGTGCGGTTCGTGGCTGATTCGGTGTACCGAACCACCGATGCTATCGAAACTATGATATCGATAATCGCGGAAACCGGAGATACGTCCCGCCTGTCCGCCATCATGGCCCAGTATCCTAATGTTGATTCACTGGCCGCGCAGTTGGCGCTCGCGCGGGCGTATGAACGCTCCGGCGAGACAGCCGTGGCCAAAGCACTGCTGATCCAGATACTCGAAAGGCACCCGTCGTTTCGTGATGGACTCGACGAGCTGATTCGAATCTACATTCGGGAACGGGATATCGAATCGATGTACAGAACGTTGCAGACGTGGGTGGCAAAGAACCCACGCGACAATGAAATAAGGGAGGCCCTCGCCGAGCTGCAAAAGCAGCTCGAACAACTGCGCGACCGGCGGAGCGATACCCCGTGAACCTGCTGGTTCTCAACTGGAACGATCTGGGAAATCCGTACGCCGGCGGCGCCGAGGTCCACCTCGAAGAACTGCTAAGGCGTCTGACCGCGCGCGGGCATACCGCCACCCTGCTTTGCTCCGGGTGGGCCGGCTGCAGGCGCGAAGAAACAATCGCAGGCGTGCGGATTGTACGGTGCGGCAACCGGTACAACTTCAATTGGGTTGCGCCGTTTCACCTTCGGCGCCTCGCCAGGGAGTCACGATTTGAACTTCTGATCGAGGATATCAACAAGATTCCGTTTTACACGCCTCTCTACCTGCGGATGAAGCGCCTGGTTGTGATTCCTCATCTGTTTGCCACCACGGTATTTCACGAGATAAACTTCGTGCTGGGCACATACATTTTTCTCGCTGAAAGGCCTCTGGTGCCGATCTACCGAGGCTGCAAGTTCAACGTGATTTCGGAATCAACCGCCGATGACATTGTAGCACGGGGGATTCTCCGCGAGGACATCTCGGTCATTCATTGCGGTATTGATCGCGTTATGTACTACAGGGATCCGGCGGTAACTAAATACAAACAACCGACGGCCCTTTATCTTGGCAGGATAAAGAAATACAAGTCGATCCAGCATCTGATTCTCGCGATGAAGAAAGTCCGGCGAAAGCTGCCCGATGCCCGTCTGATGATTGTCGGCTCGGGCGATTATATGAAGAACTTGAAATCGCTGGCGCGGAGTCTCGAGGTCGACAATGCCGTAGAGTTTACGGGGTACGTTGCGCCCGAGGAGAAAGTCGAGCGCATGAGACGGGCGCATGTTGCGGTGCTGCCATCGCTTAAGGAAGGCTGGGGGTTGACTAATATCGAGGCCAACGCCTGCGGAACTGCAGTAGTGGCGGCACGCACCCCGGGGCTTAGAGACTCGGTCAAAGACGGCGAGTCCGGACTCCTCTACGAATACGGAAACATCGATGATCTCGCGGGGAAAATCATGCTGATATTGCAGGACTCCGAGTTGAGGCATCGACTCGAGCAAGGGGGACTGGTGTGGGCCGACCGGTTCAACTGGGATAGCGCCGCCGACCAGTTTGAGAAGCTGCTATTTCAAGTAGCCGAGGGGGGATTGTGACCACCGGCCACCGCGTGCTGTCGATATTGGCGGGAATTGTCATTTCCGTGGCGTTTATCGCGCTGCTCTTCTGGGAGATAGACTTTGTCGCACTGACGGCATCGCTCAAGCAGGCCAACTACTGGTGGCTGGCGCCGAACATTGCGATGGTCGTGTTTGCCATGTATCAGCGGGCCTACCGGTGGAAGTTCATGATCCGGCCAGTAAAAGAAGTAGCGTATGACAAGCTGCTCGCGGCCACCTGTATCGGTTTCATGGCTAACAACGTGCTGCCACTTCGGCTGGGCGAGTTCGTTCGGGCTTATTCGCTGGCGTACCAGGACCGCGAGGTCAGCAAGTCGGCGTCGCTGGCGACCATCTTTGTCGAGCGCATGGTGTTCGACCTGGCCGCGCTACTGCTTATTTTCGGGGCGGTGGTGGCGGTTGCCGCAGTGGATATCCCGGGCCAGATGAAAGTCGGTATCCTTCTGTCAATTGTAGTCGCCCTGCTGGGCGTAGTTTTTGTGTTCCTTCTCGCAATCAAGCCGGGCCAGGCCGGTGAGTACATGACTCGCTATTTGTTCTTTTTGCCTGATCGCGCCAAAGAGACGGTCAAGGCCATCGTCCTCCGCTTCTCCAGCGGGCTCGAGTTCATAACCCAGCCTCGGGCCGCGACCTGGGTCGCCCTCCAAACTCTGCTCATCTGGCTGCTTATGGGTGTGTCGAACTACTTTGTCTTTGTGGCTTTCGGTTTTGATATGCCGATCGAGGCTTCATACTTCCTGCTGGTTGTCGTCTCGATTTCAATCCTGATTCCGTCGTCACCCGGGTTTGTCGGCGTTTATCACGCGGGCACCGTGTTTACTCTGACCCAATACGGTATTGGCAGAGAGGCGGCTCTGTCATTCGCTCTGGTACTCCATGCCGCACAGTATATTCCGATTACGCTCATGGGATTCTACTACCTCCGCAAGGGTCACCTGTCATTGAGTCAGCTCGAGCGTGAGGCCGCCTCACCACGTCAAAGCTGACTGATTCCCCCAGTGACAAGTTCAAACTTGACGCTGCCGTGGTGCCCGGATATTCTCGCCGTCAAGTAGGCGCACTAATATGAAAAAACTCGTGCTCGGGATTTTCCTGCTGGCTGTCATTGTCGCGGTCGTCTACCTGCAGGTGACCCGCGACTCGGAACGGCAGGAAGACGCTTTTAGAAAAGGCTATCGGACCGGTGCGGACAGTGTGGTTTCCAGTCAGCCTGATTACGATTCCCTGGCGGAGCTTATCGGGAAAGAACGCCAGGCCCTGGCCGAGTACCGCACAGCGATGGCCGATTCGCTGGTGTATCTGGATACTGTTCATCGGCACACGATCGACTCACTGGAACGTCGTATCGATGCTCAGCGGGCCGATCTTAGCCGACTCAAGCAGAAGGCGCAGGCCGGCAAGACGGCTCCCGGCATGAACAAGTCGGCCCGGCCAGCGGGGGAGACCGGCGCGCGCCACGAAGAGATTCTGAATTATTATCGTCGGGCGATGGCCCACCTTCCGTCGGATCTTTCCGCCTACGAATACCAGGTGGCGGTCACTGAGGTGCGCACCGAAACAGCCACTAAGTTCAGCATAAGCGTCGATCGGCTAAACGAAATCCGCAAACAACATCACGTCGACTTCTGAGAAACGACCAGGGGTATGGGCAAACGCAAGGAACACGAATTCGCGGAACTGCCGGTCGATAAATTAATCCTCGAATCCTTCGCCAACACCCAATCCGCTTATCATATCGGCGACAGCGAACCCAGCGCACCGGAGCTGTCGCAACGCTTCCGCCAGAAGTTGCGTTGGCATATCGGGCATTCGCTGTCCGAGCGCCAGCAGCAGGTCATCCGAGCCTTTCTCGCCGGCCGCAAGGAGCGCGATACAGCCCGCGATCTGGGGATTACTCAGCAGGTTGTGAACATTTATAAGCAGAGGGCGATCAAAAAGTTACACAAGCTCCTGACATCGTAAGTGTATGTCAGCCGACTAATATATAGAGAGGCGATAGCCTCTCGGATGGCTGGAGTGCGAAGCGGGCGTTTTTGGCCCGGCATTCGCCAGAGGGGTACGAGCAGAGAAGATAGCACCCTGAAGGTCGCTACTGCGCTTTGAGTAGCTAACTGCCCGAAATAGTGACCTTTGACGAAGGGAAAGTGCTATGCCAAGAAGAAAAGTACCCGTCAAGTACGCCGTCCCAGGCCCAAAGACCTGCTGGCATGTCTATGGCCTTCAAGTGTTGACCCCCAGGAAGTTCGCCGATGTGGTCGGCGAGATCCTCAAAGGCCATCATACCCTGGTCAGGACGCGGGTGAGCAACTCCCCGACGGCCTGATTTTTTTTGGCGTCTACTCGCTTCCGTTAGGCCTCCTCCGGCGAAGTGGATCGTTGCCGCCGGCCCGTCCTGTACTCCCTAATCGCCTACCCACAGAGTCGCTCGTTTAGTGTTAGCGCTATTTTCCTTGACACTCTTCGGCAGGGATCGGTATAGTCGCCGACATGTCGTACGATCTGGTTTGGTACTGTCTCCTGATGTTCGCGGCGACAGTGGCCGGGGGAATAATCACTCTTGTGAGACGCTGGTCCGATGAGCGGCTCCACCTGTTTCTCTCTTTCGGGGCGGGCATCTTTCTTGGCGCGGTGTTCTATCATCTGCTGCCGGAGGTTATGCATCAGGAATCAATGAACCGCGCCGGGCTCTTTATTCTGGCAGGTTACCTGCTGATTTTTTTCGTGGAACGGATACTACTTCACAGCGGCGAAGGACACGCCCACGGCCATCTGGTAGTGTCAATTACGGTGCTGATAGGTCTGTCGGTGCACTCGCTTATGGAGGGGCTGGGGCTTGCTGTTGCTATGACAGACCCTGAGCTGGGTCGGGTTTTGTTCATTTCGATACTGGCGCATAAAGTGCCGGCGGCGCTCAGCCTGGTGTCACTCATGGTGCTGGCCGGGCAATCGCGCAGGCGGATCTGGTTTGGCCTACTCTTTTTCGCCGCTACGGCGCCGATCGGGGCATTGGTATTGGCGCCGATTGTCGACCTTGGCTCGCCGGATCAGCTATGGCAGATCACCGGTATAGTCACCGGGTCGTTCCTTTACGTGGCCACTGCCGACCTCCTGCCGGAGGTCTTTCACACCAGAGACCGCCGCTGGGTGAACCTGTTACTCATGTTGGCGGGTATAATGCTGATGAGCCTGTTGTCGACTCACAGCGGGCACAATTGATAAACAAAACGTCCGATCTCCGGAGTAACATTGGTGCTCCACGGCGCATCTTAGTGGAGAGGCTGCATAGTAAGTCATGACATTTCGACAGTTTTTCGTCCTGCTACTCCTGGCTGCTGTTCTTGGCCTGTTGCTGAATACGGTCTCACCAAATCGAATTCCGTGGATAGGCAACTACCGCAACCTGTCATCCGGTGAGGGGCCGATTGTCCCGCCCGACGCCCAGGAGGGCGACCCGCCGTTTGTCGATATAAACCAGGCCCAAATGGAATTCGAACTTGGACTGGCGACCTTTGTCGATGCCCGCGACCGCGAGGAGTTCGTCTGCGGTACAATCCCCGGCTCGGTTAACGTGCCGTTTGAGTATCTTCCCGAAGGCGATCTGGTGCCCTATTTTGACTCGGCTTTCGGAGGAATCAGCCGGGACAAGGCTCTGGTAGTGTTCTGCTCCGGCGAAGAGTGCGACCTGTCGTTGCACCTGGCGCGCAACCTGAGACAGTACGGTTACACCAATGTGCTGATATTCTTCGGCGGCGCTCGCGAGTGGGAGAAATTCGGCCTTGAAGTAGAAAGGCGGGCCGAATGCGCCGACTAATCGACACCGACCAGTTGACCATGCTTTCGCGCCTGCTTGTCGGCGGGATGTACATTGTAGCGTCGTTTTATAAAATCATTGAGCCGGGGTCGTTCGCTAAATCGATCTGGCAGTACCATCTGGTACCGGGATCCCTCATTAATCTGATGGCGCTGATTCTTCCCTGGCTGGAGCTGATCATCGGGCTGGCTGTTATTTTCGGACTGGCTTACCGAGGAGCGGTTATCTGGGCCAATCTATTGCTCGTGGTTTTCATTACCGCTCTGGCGAGTACGATCGTGCGAGGTATCGATATTGACTGCGGCTGTTTCAAGGCCGGTAAGTCAGCCACCGGCCCGGCCTGGCAGGCGCTGATATTCGATTTGGTGGCGATCCTGTTCTCGCTGCAGCTATGGTTCAGCCGCTCGACACGCTGGCGGCTGGGGCGCTCCTGATCAGGGCAGGATCCGGGGAGTGATGAGAATCAGCAGGTCGGTCGAGCTCTTCTGTTTGGATTTGCTGCTGAAAAGCCACGAACCGAGCAGGGGGATATGCCCCAACAGGGGTACTCGCTGAACGCTTTCGATCTCGCTTTCTTTCAGCAGCCCACCGAGCGCCACGCTTTCGCCGTCGTTAACGGTAATCCAGGCGTGAATCGAGCGCGAGGCTGTTACCGGCTTTTGATTATCCTCCGGCCCGACAAACCTGAGGATGTCTTCGACCTGGGGCTCGACCTCAAGCGTAATCGTCCCGCCCTCGTTAATCCTCGGTACGACCCGCAGCGAAATGCCGACCGCTTTGTCCTCGAAGGAGACGATATCACTGGTGGCGGCGCCCTCGGTGAAACGATTAATGGTCTGGATCGGGATGATCGTCTCGAACTTGAAAACCGCCTCGTGGTTCTCGAGCGTGGTGATGTGCGGATCGGACACCAAACGGCTGTTGCCGTCCTTCTCCAACATGTTCAGAATCCAGTTGACCTCGCCGACCGAAAGCTTGCCCCAGGTCCAGTCGCCGGTCTGGGGCTGCCAGACGCCGCTGGAGCTCGGCTGGGTCGTCGTCGATGACGAGGAACCGGTTGCTTTGTCGTCAGATAGCCGTGCCGTGAGCGCGGTGGGCCAGCTCATGCCGAGGTTGGACGACGCGTCGATTGTGGTTTCGACGATCTTGGCCTCGATCAGAATGGACTTTTCCGGCAGGTCGATTTTTTCGACAACGCTTACAAGCCGGTCGAGCAGGCCGGGGTAGTCGGTGATGACGATCCGGTTGGCGTGATATCGCTTGCCCGCGGCAGCGTCGCCCTGGCTGCTCTGATCGAGGATAGTCACGCTCCCTTTGGCTGATTTGAGCGCGGCTATCGCTTTTTCCGCGGTTATCGGGCTGATATACTTCAGGGTAACCACACGGGCGTCGAGTTCGCCGGCCGCCTCACTCGAAACCGCTTTCACAACGATCACATTGTCTTTCACGAAGTAGTTGAACCCGTTGGCCACGAGGACGGCGTCGAGTGCCGCAGCGACATCGACACTGTCCAGGCGCAGACTTACCCGGCCGCCAACATCGCCCGCCACTACCAGGTTAAGCCCGTTTTGCACGGCTATCATATTCAACGCGGTAGTGATCGGCACGTCATCGAGCACGAGGGAGAGTGTCCGATCCTTGGGGAGCTGGGCTGTCGACGCAACAGCCAGGATCAACACGAGTATCGAAGTCAGAACGGTGCTTTTCATGTTATTAACCTTTGGTGAGTTTCAGCTTGATCCGACGCCCCTGGTATTCCAGCGTCACCGTTTCTTTCTCTATCGCCACTATGGTAGCCGAATCGACCCGCTCTCCGATACCGACCATGCGGTTGTTGATCAGCGCAAGCGGATGCCGGTTATTGTGGATAATGCCGGCCAGGGTCCAGGCCAGCGAGCTCGAGCGGTCGACGACCGCGAACCGAGTTCTGCCGTGACGAGATCTAAGCTGGAACGGGTCTCGACCCCACGGGGCGTCAGCTTTAGCCTCGAGATCGGCGATCTTCGGCGAAGCGGCAGTCGTCGGGATGATTGGCGACGGCGGTATCATCGGTGTGGGCGCGGTTGTCGGCGCGGGGGACGGGTTCTTCTTTCCGATCAGATTGTAGCCGGCCCAGGCGAGCGCGAGCGGCAGAGTCGCAAACACAATCTTCTTTCGCAGCTTCTCGTTCATGACGCCGCCTCCACGCTTCCGAGCAGAGCACGGAATGAGAGTGAAAGATCGAGCACAGGCGAGGGTGTCTGCTGCCCGCGGATATGGCAAGCCGTGGCCTCGCGAAAATACGGCTGCGTTTCGAGTCTGGTGACGAACCGGCCGAAATCCAGATATTCGCCCCTGAAGTCAAGCGTCACGTTAAGGAACAGAGGGTTGTTTTCCGCCGAGGCCTGGCGGTTTAATTCGAGCAGTTCCGAAACGGGCGGGGTAATCTGGACCAGGCGAAGACCGTAGTCGTTTGCTTCGCGCACGATCTGGCGGAATAGCTCGACGATGTCATCTTTGGCGTAAAGTGACGAATTAAGCTCGTGGCGCAGGACCTGGAGGTTCTGATCGGCTTGGAGATACTCGGGCAGTTCGGCCATCGTCCGATTGAAGTCGGCCAACTGGAGCTGGGCTTCGTCGATATCGTCGTGGGCGACCTTAAGACACTGAGCCGTCGGGCAGTAAACCAAAAAGTACCAAACTACGGCCAGGGCGGCGGCGGCGAAGCCGAACAAGGTAATCCTGTTCTTGATCGAGTTCACAGGACCGCTCTCAGGGTCAGGTTGAAGTCGAGGACGTACTGATCATTTTGACGTCGCTTAACATGCCGCTCCACTCGCACGTCGGAATAAAACGGCGACCGGCTCAGGTTCTCGACCAGCTCGGCGAGGATGATCTCCGGGGGAGTCTGCCGCGTCACGACCAGCCCGGTAAGGGTGCAGTTGCGCTCAGGACTTTCAGGAGCATAGTCAAGATTGATCAAGCGTACGCTGTCGGGCACTGCCAGGGAGAGCTCCTTCAGGTTCAGGCCGAGGTACGACCTCCCCTCTTTGGTCTTGGCCAGGTAGGTTTGGTTGGCGGCCAGTCTCGTCTTGACCCGGCTATAAGTAGCGAACAGCTCGCTCGATCTGAATGCCGTTATCTGGCGATTGAGTTCGTCGAGGCTCTTGCGCGAGGTATTGATGTGCGTCGACATGATGAGCCACTGCCCGAGAGCGAGAAGCAAGGCCAGGGTCAGCACCGCGACTCCCACTTTGGACACGGTTCGCTGTCTGCGCGCCTGTTTGAGCGGTACGGGGAGCAGATCAGCGGACTTGGATTGGTTGACCGCCGCGGCGACCGCCGGCAGGCAGACGGGAAGGTCAGACTCAAACGGGGCATCGCGGTCGCGGGATATCTGTAAGCGCTCCGTGGGAAAACGGTGGAAGGTGAAACCGACTCGGTCCGTGAGCAAGTCTATTAGTTCGGTAGTGTAGGCGAGGTCGCCGTAGATGAATACTGCGTGGGTGGACTGCCCGGTGAACTGACCGCCGTAGTAGTCAAGCGAGTTCTGAAGTTCGGTGGCTAACGACTCGGCGAAATACTCGAAGATGGTGGAATCCGTTCGATTGGCCAGGAACGACGAACCGAGCGAGCTCACGTGGAAGAACTGCAGTTCACTGCCCTGGTAATACGAGATGTTTGTGGCCCGGCGGTGGACATCGAGCAGCATGTAATTGCGGTGGGGATCAAAGTCAGAGAGCTTGCAAAGCAGAGTGCCCAGCACGTCCTGGGTATGGTAGACATAGTCCACGCGTATGCCCAGTTCGTGAAACGGCGCGAGTTGGTCCTCCACGGCAACCTTAGTCGCTGCCAGCACCGCGGCACGAACCTGGCGGTCAGAACCGAGAGTGACTCTTTCAATGATCCGGCTGTCGATCCAGCAGTCCTCTGATGGAAACGGAATCTGCCGGCGGGACTCAAAGTCCAAGGCAGCTCGCAGGTCAACTCTCTTCAGTTCGGGCAGCGTGACCAGTCGCAAGGCGGTTGCCGCGCCTGTGAGGGTTACCACAACGGTCGAGTGACGCCCGCCAAACTCCCGGTAGTAGCGGCCTATTTCACTCCGTATGCTTTGGTTGCGGTTCTCAGTTACCTCAGTGCCGGGACCCGACAAGTAGTGTTTGCTGGTGTCCAGCAGCTCCACTTTTGGGCCGACATGGCTCGCAGCGGCCATTTGCAACGAGTCCTCACTCAGGGTGAAAGCCAGGCGGCGGCCGACCGTATAATGCCGCGGCGGCTGTACCTTCCGCACCGAATGGGCGGGGGTCTGTTCGGCGGGGGAGCTTGCCGCCCCGGAGGGCTTTCTCTTGAGGAAACTGAAAACCGTCATCGTAGAACCGCGCTTTAGAAAGTGACGCTGATAGTGTCGCTGCCGCCGCCCGTGGAGAAGATCAGTCTCGATCCGGGCTGGTATCCGTAGGCATTGTCCCAGGCGTCCAGCAGGTAGAAACCGCCGGAGCTGTCGATATACGGGCCGTTCCACCCCAGTCGCGTGAAAACGTTGTAAGCGCTCACGCTGTCCGGCTTGGCGGCCAGATCCTGAAGGCGGCTCGGAGGATACCCGACATCGCCCTCGAAACCACGGTCGACATAGGTTCCGCCGGCCGTCACGCTGGGGTCACCCACGATAGCTTTCTTCAGAGCGGCGAGTTCCTGGCGGGTAGCATTGACTTTGGATGAATTGGCCATGTCGCCGAATTTCGGTATTGCCACGGCCGCCAGAATACCGAGGGTAACGATTATTATGACAAGCTCGATCAGGGTAAATCCTCCCTGATCGAGCCTGATATACCGTCCTGATGGAGCTTTTGTCATCGTTGCCCGATTTACCAGTTGTTCTCTCCAACTGAGCTGGTGTTGGGCCAGATGTCACCGGTGGCTTCGAGATACGCCCAGCCTCCGCGCCCGCCGGCGACCAGTACACCACGAGTGACACCGGTGCAAATAGAGTCGGGAGCGTTAGCATCGGCCTGGTACGGGTTCTTCGGAATGCCCTGAGCCATAACCGTGCCCCAGGTCGAAAGCTGGACCAGCGTGGGCCAGGTGGCCGTACCGGTAGTCACGGCCTGATTGGCGTAGAAGATCGTGATTCCCGATCTAAGTCCACCGAGTGCCGCCCGACAGGCCGCTTCCTTGGCTTCACCAGTGATGTCCTGATACTTGGGGATCGCTACCGCCGCCAGAATACCCAGCACGACGATGATAATCACCAGTTCGATTAGCGTGAAACCACCTTGTTTGTTGATTCGACGGAGTGCCATTCCAAACCTCCTGAAAAGGTCGTAAAAGGTTGCTGTTTTATCGCTCAGTCTATTTGTCGGTAGTCAGTTGTCCGCGCTTTAGCCCCCGCCCTGGAAGATGCGCAGTAGGTTCCACATGGGCAGAAAAACCGCCAGGGCCAGAATCAGGACAAAAGCGCCCATTACCACTGTTAGAATCGGCTCGATTACGGCAGTCAACTGGCGAGACGAATAGACAACCTGCTTGGAGTAGTGCTCGCCAATCTCTTTAAGCATGGCTTCCAGGTTACCTGATTCCAGCCCGACCGAGAGCATGTGCAGCGCCTGTTCGGGGAAGTGCTTAAAACGGCCGGACGCGAGGTCGATTTCTCGGCCCCGCCGGAAAGAATCTCCCAGATACTCGATTTCTTCGGCTATGGCGGTGTTCTTGATCGTGCCTGCCAGAATGTCGATAGACTTGACGATAGTGAGGCCGGATTTCACCAGGATTCGAAACAGCAGGCTGAATCGGGCCACGTTTCCCTTGATGATCAGATCGCCCAGCACCGGCAGTTTGAGAAGGCGCCTATCGAACCAGAGCCGTCCCGCTTTGCCACGTAGGAAGGCCCGGGCGCCGAAGAAAGCGCCAATCGTCAGTATGAGCATCACCGGCCAGTAGGTGGTGGCGAAGTCGCTGATTCCGATGATTATCCTTGTGGGCAGCGGGAGATCGGCTCCAAAAGCGGCATAAAAGGCCGTAAAGCGCGGAACCACAAAGTTCATCATGACGATCAATGCCCCCACTATGGCGGCAATCACTATCAGTGGATACCTAATACCTGCTTTAAGTTGGCGCGTTAATTCCGCCTCGCGCTCGAGCATCATGCCCAGCTCATCAAGAGTGGCGTCGAGTTGCCCCGATTCCTCACCGGCGGCTACACAACTGATATAAACCTGGTTGAAGATGTCAGGGAAGCGGGCCATCGCTTCGGAGAGCGGCTTTCCCGCCTGAAGATCCGTTCGCAATTGATCAATGGCATAATTGAAACGGCTGTCCGGGCGGCCGATTTTGATAGTCGCCAGTGATCGAAGCAGGGGGATGCCGGCCCGATGCATGGTGGCCAGCGCCCCGGTGAACATGATCAGCTTTTCGTAGTCGGCCCCCTTTAGAAAACCGAACATCGAGACCGGCCGGGAATCCTCCACAACCTTTATTTCCACCGGCAGCAGCTTCTGCTCGCGGAGGAAATCCTCGACAGATGCGGCGCTGGCGGCAGTCAGAGCACCGGTCAGCCGTCGTCCGCCGTTGTCCACGGCGCGGTATTTATACTGCGTTGGCACTGACTCTCTCCGGAGTCACCTGGTCCGGTTTGAAGGAGTAGTCCTCTATATTGGTCGTCTCCTTGAGGAGCTCTTCGAGGGTGATAGTGCCGGCAGACACTTTCTCCAGCCCGGCTTCGAAAAGAGGCAGGTAGCCGGTGCGACGGCCGGATTCCCGGACACGGCTCAGCGACGCGTTCTCGTATATGAGTTCGGAAATGGCCGGCGTGATCTCCAGATACTCATAAATTCCCGTCATGCCCGCGAAGCCGGTCATCTTGCAGTGGGTGCAGCCGATTCCGTGCTTGAATTCGATCAGGTCGGCAATATCACACAAACCGGCGCGAGCAAGTAGTGCGTCGGGGGGACGATAATCTTCCAGGCAATTGGGGCAATTCACCCGCACCAGCCGTTGGGCCAGCACGCCCTTGAGGGCGGACATGACCATGTAGTTCTCGATGCCCATATCGATCAGGCGAGTGATAGCCGAGGGCGCGTCGTTGGTGTGAATCGTCGAAAATACCAAATGGCCGGTTAACGATGAGCGGACCGCCATCTGGGCCGTTTCGCCATCACGGATCTCCCCGATCATTATGATATCAGGGTTCTGGCGCAGGATGGCGCGCAGCGAAGACGGAAACGTCAGGCCCGCCTTTTCGTTGATCTGGACCTGGTTGACCAGCGGGATCGAATACTCCACCGGGTCCTCGACCGTGATGATGTTCTTGTCGACCGAGTTTACTTCCTGAAGCGTGGCGTACAGCGTAGAGGTCTTGCCGCTCGAAGTCGGCCCGGACAGCAGGATCAATCCCTCCGGTTTGCGGATGACGTGCAGCCAGGCTTCCTTGAGCTTCTCGCGAAATCCGAGTTCGCTGAAGGATCGCCTCAAGTTGCGCTGGTCGAGGATGCGGATCACTACTTTCTCGCCGTGGATGGTGGGGAGGGTGGAAACACGCAGGTCAACCGGGATACCCTCGACATCGGCCATGAACCGTCCGTCCTGCGGCAGCCGCTTCTCCGAGACATCCATGTTGGCGGCGATCTTAATTCGCGAGATAAGCTCTTTCTGCATGGCCTTGGGTGGCGAGACTTCCTCGTGCATGGCGCCGCTAAGGCGGTAGCGCACGCGCAGGGTTGTCTCATCGGGTTCGATATGGATATCACTGGCCCGATCTTTGACGGCTTTGGAGATTATCAGGTTTACGAGTTTGATGACCGGGGTTTCGGTCTCCGCATCGGTAGCCAGCTCGGCCTCTTTGACAGCCGCAAGATCCATTTCGGCGCTGATCAGCCCACCCATGGAGTCGGCGACGCTGTAGTGATCGTCGATAGCCCGCTTAATCTCCGAGATGGTCGCGACAGCGCGCTTGATGTCGCAGCCGGTCCGGTATTTAATCTCTTCGATAGCGATGATATTAAGCGGGTCGGACATCGCCAGGGTCAGAGTGCTGCCGATGCCGAATACCGGGATGAGGTTATAGCGTCGCGCTAGATCGACCGGCACGCGCTGGATGACAGTCGGATCGATAACCATGCCGTCGAGTGACAGCCTCGGAATGCCCAGTCGATCGGAGATGGCATCGAGAAGCTGGGCCTCGGTGATCAGGCCGCTGTCGACCAACTGATCGCCCAGCCGCTGACCTGCGACTGGTTGCTGGCGTAGCGCCTGGGCCAGCTGCTCAGGGGTGATATACCCCTTTTCTATGAGGACATCGCCTAACTTCTTGCGTGCCATAACAGGGTTTTATAATTGCCGACAATGGAGTTCCATCGGTATATTATCGGCGGATAACAAAACCGCTGAAGGGCCGCTTCGGCAATCGGCGGAGTGTATTATCCAAATGAACGACATAGCCTTAGGACCTGCCACTGAACTTTCCTCGGCGTTCAACCCAGCGATTTAGGTTAGCTATCGTAGTCGCGGCGGCGGCCTCTCTCTACTCCCAGCCATGGGGAGCTTCTTCGCCCTTACTGGCGAACTCGATAAACGTACGCGGTGATGACGACACCGCCGAGAACCTCCCCTTTTCCGGAGCGATCATTGATTCAATCGAAATAGACAACCGCAACATCTACGACCTGAATGACTACCGCTACAGAGGCCTGCTGTTCAAGGCGGCGAACCGACTGCATATCGTCACCCGAAAGCAGATTGTCATGCGAGAGATACTCTTCCGTCTGGGCGACCGGTACGATCAGGAATTAGCTGCGGAAACCGCGCGCAATCTCCGCACGAGATACCCCTTCAATGATGCCTGGATTGAGGTCATTGAAATCGCTCCCGGAAGATTGTTGCTAAGGGTGGTGACGATTGACCAATGGAGTCTGATCGGGGGACTCCGATCGATCAGCCGTGATGGCAACGAAACCGATCTGCGCATTGGTTTTGAAGAGCGAAATCTACTGGGTCGGGCGCAGTTCGTTTCCTTCGACATTTACAAGCGTGAAAAGCATCCCGATTACATTGAGACCGCATACCGGGAGCCACGCATTATGGGGCGGCCGTGGGCGATTGGCCTCGCGTACCGCTCCGACCCTCACAACACGCTCAAACAGGTGTTTTTGGCCCGGCCGTACTACTCGCTCGCCCAGAGAATGGAGCTGGGGATCCAGCTTGAGGATGCGGTCGTGCTCCAGCGACGACTGGATGCAAGCGGCAATTGGGTCGCCGAATGGACGACCCGCGAGGATCGGGTCGGGCTTTCCGGCGGTTTACGAGGTGGTCCGGTGCACCGCAAGATCGGTTTGATTGCCGAGTACCGCTATCAGTCGTTGCGTGTGGAGGATACGGTTAGTTATCAGACCACGCTGCCCGGGCACGACTTTCCGGTGGATTCGACATACCATCTGGTTAGTCTTGGCGCCACCGTTCGTACCCAGCGTTTCATTGTGGAGCGACGATTGCGCGGCTTCGGCTACATCGAGGACATCGAACTGGGGAGCGGTCTGGAGTTTTCTTCTGGGCGAGCATTCCTGCCCGGTTTTGCCGACCACTACTATGATCAGATAATCGGCACGACACTCTGGACCGGCAAGCTGGGGACAAACATCATCATGGCAGGCTATTCTCGCTTCTATTGGATCAAGTCCGGAAAGGAACTGAGGCGCGGCACTTTGCTGGACATGATTTGGTACAACAATGCGCTGCCGTTCGTGACTTTTGTTGCGCGAAGTCACTATGAGTCGGATCGTGGTGGCGCATTTCAACATCTGGTGCTGGGTGGTAAGTCCGGTTTGCGCGGGTATCCGACGGAATATGCGGCAGGCGATCGACTTCATGTGATCAATATGGAGAGCCGTTTCTTCACGGGCTTAGAACTTCTTTCTGTCAAAATCGGCGCGGCCTTGTTGGCCGATATTGGCCGCACATGGCAGGGGCGCGATCCCCTGACCATCAACGGTTATCACTGGAGTGTTGGGGCAGGACTGAGATTGTCGCTCGAGAACCTGCTTCGCGGCGAGATCATCCGCGCCGATCTGGTGCGGACCGAGGATGACACGTGGGATGTATCCCTGGGGACCGGGCATTATTTCTGATCGTTGACTTGATGTGAGCGGGTGGCGACATGTTTGTCGGTTTTTATATTGACAACTTTTTGATACTCTGACATATAGCGCCGGCCAAATACCATGGACGATCCGCCTCCAAGGAAGGCGGCGGACGCTACCCGAGGGGGGCCAATATGGTAGAAGGTTTTGAGCCGCGGGTGCTCATTTGCTGTGAGTGCGGCGAAGAGTTCGTGTTTACCGCGGCGGCCCAGCAGTACTTTGCCGAGCGTGGCTACACCGAGGATCCGAAACGGTGTAAGGCCTGCTACACACACTTTAAGAAGTCTCAGCGCTCTTCCAAGCCGACCGCAACTCCTGCGACCAGCGAAGAAGTCAGTTTCTGAGTGCGACTACCACAGGCCTGTCGGGCAGAGTGGCCCGGCAGAATATCCAGGCGCAGAAACCCCGGCCTTACCGTACCGGGGCATTGTTGTTACTCGCTTCAATCCGTCGGGCAGGGTCGCCCGACAGCACGACACGGGCAGGATCGCTTGACAGCTCCTGATCAGCTTCGGGGCCGGATTCGACATCCGCGTGCTGGACATCAAAACACAAAAAACCCCCCGGCCATCCTTGCTTGGGGTTTTGCTGCCGCTCGTGTGAGCAGCCCGGATTGCAGGGGGTGAGTGCTATTTCAGAAGCATCATCTTTCGTGTCAGACTTTCACCGTCGGTGACCAGCCGGTAGAAGTATATTCCAGAGGCTACGCGCTCACCACTGTTATCGGTGCCATCCCATGAAGCCGTGGAGGTGCCGGCGGTTGTCGGTCCATCGACCAGGGTCCGCACGTGCTGGCCGAGCAAGTTGTACACATCGAGTCTGGCATCGCCCGTCCTCGGCAACTCGAATTCGATAACGGTACTTGGGTTGAACGGATTCGGATAGTTTTGGGCGAGTCGGAAGTCACCGGGCAGCGTGAGATTATCGTCGCCCACGTCAGCGGCCAGACCTACGATAAGGTTCGCGGTCATAGTGGCGCCGGAGGGCGATATGCCAGTGACACCGACAAAACTGCCGCCGGTGAGATAGCCGTCGGACGACGGTGTGCTGGTGCCGTTGAAGCTCGTGCGATTCAGCGAACCGGGCCACGGGTCGGCGGCATCGCCCTGATCATTCGCATGCTCGAGTTCCCATAATCCGTCCGCCTGCTCGAGCGCCACGAGGAAATGTGACGAACCGGGCACGCCGGGGTACCACTCGTCTTCGTTGTTGGTCTTGGCATCGTCGATGTGCCATATCAGAAGGCCTGCGGCCGGCAGGGCAGCGTCATAGCCGGTACGCTGGCGGTTCTCCACCAGAAAGTACTCGAGAGAGGGTGCCCCCGATGTCCAAAGGCGGAAAACCGGCCCGCCGCTTTCCACCGCCAAGATGGCCTGGTTATTTATGTTGGCCGAGACATTGACCGCTGTGGTAATGCCGAGCTCGATCCGGCTCCAGGCGCAAGGATGCGCCGGCGAATTGCCCATCGATCCGTTCCAGCTTCCATACGACATGATACACCAGCGGCCGACGCCATTGGAAACGAACTGCCCGCCGCCATCGGTATCGTAGAGGTCGGGCAGTCCGAATCCGTGAAGCAATTCGTGCGCGAAGACGCCGATAGTCATGTCGCGAGGTGCATTCCAAAACTCGGGTTGCACCGTGAAGTTGTTGACATATACCCCGTCGCCAGTCAACCTCGGGTTAATGCCCCATTTGTGCGACCAGATGTCGGTGGTGCTGCCGCTCAACTCGGCGCCGGTCCCGGAATGAACCACGAGGAGCACGTCGACATCACCGTCGTTATCATTGTCATACGGGTTGAAATTCACCAGGGGGTCGACAATCGTCACGAGGTCCTCAACCAGCTTCTGCGTATTGTTCGGATAGCTGCCCATGCCATACTCATTATTGACGTAGTACGCGTATGTCTGGGGCGCCCGCCTCCAGCCGAGAGACGAGGGCAGATTGACGGTTATCAGGTCGATCTGTGCGTACGAAATTTCGTCAAAATAATGGCGCACCGTGCCGGCTCCCGTGCCAAAGACAAGCGTATCGAAAAAGCCGGCGTTCACTTGGGCGGTGTGGTCGGAAAAATCGACCAGTATGGCCAGCACGCGGAACGGACCCAACGCTTGCGCTGCGGCAGTCGGCGTTTTGCCGTCTTTGCGACGGCCGAAGAAGTCGTCTGGCGTGTCGATACCGCGAGCGTGGAGTTCCGATGGGCTCGGAAGCGGCGCGACGGCAAGACCGCCCTGTATGGCGGCCTCTCGAGCGCTCAGCAGATCCGGATGCGGCGGGTTCGACAATACCGGAGAGGCAAACGCGATTGCCAGCGACACTGCAACTACGAATGGCCGGCTCAGCAGTCTCAGTTTTCCGCAGATGTTGATATTCATGATAGACTCCCTTCTCAAAAGAGAATTCCCATAGACATGGCAAGGTTGGCCCCCTTGGCCGAGTAGACGGAGAGGGAACTGCCGGTTATGATTGCGGCGTCCAAATAAAATCCGATAAGGTTTAGCCCGGTGCCGAATGAGAAGACCGTGTTGCGGTCACCGCCGGCGCTGAAGCCGCCGCGAAACGGCAGCCAGCTAACGAGTGACCATTCAGCGCCTATGGCCATGCGCGGTTTGGTTGATGTACCCGGCGCGGCACGGAATCCCTGGGTCCAATCTACCGCCCAGAGCAGCTTGCCGCTGGTCCGGGCAAACCCGGCGTTCATAACGGCCGGGAGCGTGGTGGAAAACGATGGAATGTCCCGCGTGTAATCTTCCGAGGTGACGAAGTCCTGATCAAAGTCATCAATCGTGGCAGTGTCGAACGAGAATATATAGCCGTGCTCTTGAGAGTCTTTATTCCAGTTGATCTTGCTGATGACATTCTCCAGGCGCACGCCCGCGGTGTAGTTGTTGCTGAGTTTAAGAGCGATACCGAGATCAAGACCATATCCGCTGCCGCCTGAGGCCGTGCGGATGATCGCCTCACCCTGACCGTCGAACCCGGTCTGTAGCGTTGTGGCCAGGCCCTTGAGGCTGACGACTTCCTCGATACCCAGCCCATAGATGTAGCTGGCGGTCAGGCCGACAGCGAGTTGTCTCGTACCTGATGAGTAGACCGGCAGACCATAAGAGAGACTGCCTGTGGCGTAGCTCACGCCGTTTGAGTATGAGCCGGTTACGTCAACGGTATCCGCAAACGTGTTTCCATTCAGCAAGAGGTTGACAATATCCCGGTTGAGATTGACATCGGCTGCTCCGACGCCATTGAAGCTGAGTACAAACTTACCGAGCGCCACAGAGAGGGCGGAGGCCTTGACGTCGGCATCGATGCTCAGCCCTTCGGTCGGTATCTTGTCCAGGATATCCTGCTTATCGGCGGTTGAAAGCACTGCGCCGGTGTACTTGTTATAATCCGAGAGCGTGAAGGCGTTGTTGGTAACGCTGGCGCCGAACGAAGCTAATTCGAGACCGTACTGATTGTAGCCGTCAAGGCCGAGATTTGCCGGGTTGTACTTCGAGGCGCTAACACCTTTGGCCAGACCGGTGAATGCACCTCCGATGGCGGCGCTTCGCGCGGAGGAATGCACTGTGGCTGCTCCCTGACCCGTCCGAGGGAGGGCACAGATCGTCAAACATATGGCAGCCACAAACGGCGCAGCGCGCAAACGCTGCGGCTGCGATAAGTTCCCTTTAAATTGAATCGTCATCACCTTGTCCCCCTTAGAAGGCGCCGTCGAAGCGGTATTCGACTTCAATCCGACCGGTCAAAGTCAGGTAGTCGGATGCGGTCAGCTTGACCGGAAGTCCGTTGGTGTCATCGAGGACTATCTGCGTGCCTATGTAAAGCGTATCGTTCTTGAGGACTTCAACATCGACACTATCAATCACCACTTGCAGGTATCCGGTGGATACGGTGTCACTCGCGATTCCGCCCACGGTTGGCGCCGCCACTACATAGATTTCGTCAACGAACGATGCTTGCGGGTTGGTCAGCACCGTGGCCGAATCTCCGGACAGAAACAGATTGATAGTGGCGCCCAATGGCAGCCGGTTGATCGCGTTATAAATCAGCCGGGCTTCGAGCACGTGATCATTGACCGGGTCGAAGTCGTCCGGATCAATGAACTCACTTTCGATATCAGGTGTGACCACAGTGCGCGGGAGGATCACCTCGAGCGGCGCCAGGATATCAACCGTTGCCCTGATGTAATCACCGATTCTGACCGAGCCGACACTGACCCCATCGCCGAAAGTGGCTCCGCCCGAGATCGTAATCTGAGAGGGAAACGGCGAGAGGAAATCGGCTACGGTGGTGTCGATCAACTGCGTAATCACGGAACTCCCTGACGCAGCCGGATCGATGGCGCCGGAAACGGTCAGGGTCTTGCCGTTGTTGCCGAGCAGGGTCAGATTGAGGCTGCCGGGGAGCTGGACGCCGTTCTCGATTGCCAGCGTCAGAACCGCCGACACCACCTGGGCGGAGTCGAAGCCGTCAGGAACGTCCACGCTGTACCGGGTCGGGTCGAGCGTGGAGCCGACCACTCCGAAAACGCCGGTGACCGTATCAAATGTCATTGAGGACAGGGTGGCGTCGACAATAAACTGCTGGGATTGCGCCACCGTGACATGTTGGGGAGCAGACGACGGAACTGTGGCCGTCACCTCTACCCGAATCTCCTGTGGCGGAGTCAGGTCTACCGGCACTATTTCGTAGCCGGTCAGATTGATATTGACAGTACTCGACGAAATCGGCCCCACGGTCCGCTGAAGGGTAAGCGGGATTCCGCCGTTGCGGATATCCGGGAAGCTCAGATCCAACGTGGCTCCGAGGTTGGTTTGATTGCCGATGGCGATGCTTAGACTGCCCCCCGACAGAGTGGCTCGGTGCACAATATCCTGTTCCGCCAATGTCAGCGCCTGCGAGAACGAACGATTCAGCGCGGGAATCTCGCCGGTGGCGGCGCCAACAGTGAGGTCGCTGACAAAGCGCATCGCGGTCGTGATTTCTTTGCCCGACGTAGAGAGCACCAGTCCCCCTTGCGTGAGCGCCGTTATCCTGGCCTGAATTCGATTGGAGATTGTTTTGCCACTTAGATCGTACAGCACCGAATCGATGTCGCCATCGGCAATCGGTGTAGGAAAGGCTTGCGTGCCGATGGAGCGGTTGTAGGTGACGTCCCAAAGTTCCACCGAGTTGGCCGTGATCTCAAATCCCAGATTATTGGCGACTACCACGTACGCCTGGCCGTTGGTTATTCCCACGCTTGACCAGGTGTCGATACCGCTAAGATCATTGGTAATGCTGAAGGCGGTTGCCGGCACCGCGCCTGGCACATAAGTGGCCAGACCGCCGACCTGGGTGATATCGAGGGTCACCGGATCAACAGTTGGCGCCGGGATATCGAACTGGCCGATTTGCTCGAATACGGTATAGGACAGGTCGGGGGTGGAAAGCTCATCGGCGTCGAGCCGCACGGTGTCGATCTCGCGCGTAAGAAAGAAGATGACGTTGGAGTCGGCGTCGATCGACACTCCCTCCTGGTCAATCTTATCGACTATTTCACTCATCGTGTAGGTGCGGTTGATAAGCGGCAGCACCAGTTGCGTGTTCCAGGTGGGTGATTCCGGCTTCCTGATCGTGCACTGCATGAGCGACAAGGCCAGAAGAACAATGACTACCGTGAGGAGCAGCTTGGTGCCGAACTTGAACAGCCAGAATCCGTCGGTGCTGTCTGAGTCGCCCGGTGTGCGTCGATTTCGCTTCTTGCTCATGACTACCCCTGGTCTCCGTTTCACATTCGTTCGAGCAGCATTGCGCAAACGGAGTGCCGCGTGGATTTGGCCGGGGAAGTTGTTGCGGGACGACCAGTTAGTGGCGGATCACCGGTCCGATTCTGGTGGCATGCCTGGGGTCCGAAAACAAGAGTATGGGACGCCGTCAATACCGGTAAAACCCTTTCGGAAGGGAGGGGAATCGACGTGCTGCAGAACGGTTGACGGGGAACCGGATACCGGCTTATCTTGGCTTCCCAAGGTGATCCCTATGGGGATGTCGAAATACGATAGACTACTCTATATTCTTAACCTGCTTCGGAGTCGCAAGAGCCTCAATGCGCGACGGCTGGCCGATGAGTGCCAGGTGACCGAGCGCTCGATCTATCGCGATCTGATTTCGCTCTCCGAGGCCAACGTCCCGATTTACTATGACAACGGATACAAACTTGCGTCGGGGAATTTCCTCCCGCCGCTCAATTTCACTCTTGATGAATATACCTGTCTGCGGCTGGCGCTCGAATCGACACCTCTCGCCAAGGCGGGGCGAAAGGCGGATACACTTCGGCAGATCAAGGCTAAGATTGATTGTTGCCTGCCCCAAGCCACTCGCGAGATGCGAAAGATGTCACGTGAGACCGCACATATAGAAATTGATACCACAATCACCGGGCGGGCGACGACTCGATTCTACGGGGTACTTGAAAGAGCTATCAGCGAGCAGAGAAGTGTTGATCTCGAATATGACAGCCTTGAACATGGCCTGACCCGGCGGCTGGTCGATCCGTATTTTATCATCTTCAGGCGGCACGCTTTTTACTTTGTTGGTTATTGTCATCTGCGCCGGGATTTTCGCACTTTTCGGATCGATCGCCTGCGCAGCCTGACAACCACAGAGACAAAGTTCACGCGGCGTAAAGAGATAAGCGCATCGGATTATTTCGCGGGGAGCTGGGAGTTACATCACGGTGAGCCCGTGGAAGTGGTGGTCGAGTTTCAGGGGCGAGCCTCGCGCGTGGTAACCGATTCTCGCCATCATCCCAGCGAAACGATTGAACGACTCGACAACGACCGTATCCGCTACCGTGTGATCGTGAACGGCACCGACGAGATCCGTCGCTGGCTGCTTGGATTTGGTGCCGATGCGGTAGTTATAGCGCCCGACGAGCTACGGCGGGAGCTCGGTGAGATCGGCCGACTCATAGCGGACCGCTACCGAAAACGCCGGCGAAAACGATCGTAAGCTGGAAACCACGGGTGGCTGTCGCTTCTCGGATCGTGATGGACGAGGACGTCCACCACTCCCGTACGGCGTTAGGTCACCGCCCGACCCTGTCCCCTACGCGGAGCCGGGTCGGGCTCAAGGCCTGACGCAACAGATCAAACTCGTGAGACGGATTCTGATAGTTCGGCCATACGGCGACTGCCGCCCTGGTGACACGCAAAAAAGGTTGACACCGCCCCATATTGTCAATTGCATGGCTTTGTGTCTCCGCGACGTTTGAACGAAACAGCTCAGGCCGGGCTGATTGCCGCTGCCTACGCGCTGCTCGGCCTCGTCTTCTATCCGATATCATTCGGAGTCTATCAGGTCAGAGTTGCCGAGGCGCTAACCGTACTTCCCTTTCTGTCTCGTGCCGCCGTACCGGGATTGTTTGTAGGGTGTCTTATCGCCAATTTTTTTGGCGGCATGGGTTGGCAGGACGTTGTATTCGGTTCTCTGCTTACGTTAGTGGCGGCGGTGCTGACACGGCTGATCGCCGTCAGTGTGAAATCTCGCCACGCCTGGCTGCTGGCGCCGCTTCCGCCGGTGCTGGTAAACGCTCTCGGTGTTTCTTTGTATCTGGCCCCCATAATCGATGTCAGCTACTGGTTTGCCGTGCAGATGATCGGACTCGGTCAGGTGGCCGCCTGCTTTGTCCTGGGAATGCCGCTTCTGAGATTGCTTCAAAGTCGCGCCAGTTTGTTTGGAGATCGCTCGATCTGAGGCTGCCCCTTGTGGACCAATCGTGATAGCGCCGATATAGAGTTAGAAGACTCCAATGCCTCAGCGTCCAATCTGGATCGGCCGTGGCCAGAGTGAAACCTGTATCTACGAGATAGAGAAATGGGTCCGCGCATTTGCTTCTTTGAAGACGAACAGTTCCGGCAGTTCTTCCCTCTGACTTATCTCCGTCCGGTGTACTGCCTGCGGGCCGGAATCCTGCCGCTGTTTCGTCGCGCCGAGAGGTACTTCGAGCGGCCTGAGATCTCTCTGTCGGCCCGCCACGATCTGGCTGCGATGGTTACAGCCGAGCATCGCGATTACCCGGTGAATATCATTCAGCGCCAGGAACATCAGGCGGTCTTATTCCTGAACGGGCGAATTCGCAGCTATGGGAGCATTCTTGAGGCGCTGGCCGGCGCGCGTTTGGTGACCCGGATAGTCGGCCGCGACAGCGAATTGATCGGCGTGTTCTTTCCTGAGGAATTCACCGCCGATGTTCCCAAAGTGGCGACTCCGGAGCAGTACCAAGCGGTGTATGCCGCGAACCGGGTTGATGTCTCGGTAGCCGAAACCGATGCGTCACTCTATAACTGGTGCTGGGATCTGGTATCCGATATCGATCAGGAGATAGCCGCCGATTTTGCATTTCTCCAGGACAAATCGAGGAATCCCCAGCACGTGAAGGTCTACTCTGGCGCTTACACTATAAAGCCGGAGCAGATCCATCTGGGAAACAACGTGGAAATGCTGCCGGGCTCGCTGATTGATGCCTCCCGCGGACCAGTGTATATAGGCGACAACACGAGAATCGAGTCCCAGGTGGCAATATATGGACCCTGCTATGTAGGACCCAACTCGATACTGGTCGCCGGCAAGCTGAGTGGCAGCTCGATCGGCCACACCTGTCGGGTAGGCGGCGAAGTCGAAGAATCGGTGTTCCAGGCCTACGTGAACAAGTATCACGCCGGATTTATCGGCCATGCTTATGTCGGCGCGTGGGTGAATTTCGGGGCAATGACAACCAATTCTGATCTGAAAAACAACTACTCTGCGATAGCGGTAAGCGTAGGCGGCACGATGATCGACACCGGCTCGATCAAAGTCGGCTCGTTTGTAGGCGATCACACTAAGTTCGGTATCGGGACGCTATTGAATACGGGCGTGAAGATCGGTGTTTGCTGCAATATCTTCGGTGGCACGCTGGTCACGGATCGCGAGGTGCCGTCGTTCAAGTGGGGAAACTCGGCAGGTTACCAAACCTACCGGTTCGACCAGGCCATCACGACCATACGCCGGACTGCCGAGAGGAGGGCTGTCACGCTGACGCAAGATGAGGTCAGTCTTTTGCAAAAGCTCTCGGAGGGGCAGATCAACGAGCACGGTATTCTCAGTTTTTAAGAAGGATTGGCAGGGTGCGCCCATTCAAAGGCGGCGCAGGTTGACAGCGGGAGTGAACAAAGGTATGTTAAAGTTTTGCGGAGTAGCCCGTGCCTGAGTTAAGAAGAGAACCGATTACCGGACGCTGGGTCATCATATCGACCGAGCGGCGCAATCGCCCGACCGCCTACAGCACCGTGCCTCGCAGCCGGGAGGCATCGATGTGCCCGTTCTGTCCCGGCAACGAAAGCCACACCCCCCACGAGGTACTGGCCTATCGTGAGCCGGGGACCGAGCCGGATCGCCCGGGCTGGCGGCTTCGAGTAATCTCCAATCGCTATCCGGCACTTAAAATCGAGGGAACGCTCGACCGCGCTCCGCACGGCATTTACGATCGCATGAACGGTGTCGGCGCTCACGAGGTCATAATCGAAACGCCGGAGCATCGTTTCGACATGGTCGACATGACTGACTCCGGGGTGCGTGACGTGCTCTGGTCATATCGCGAGCGGATGGCCGATCTTGAGCGAGACATCCGCTTCAAACATATTATCATTTTCAAGAACTACGGCGAGGCGGCCGGGGCCTCGCTCGAGCACTCGCACAGCCAGTTGATCGCGACTCCCATTGTCCCCAAGCGGGTTCAGGAAGAGGTCAGCGGCGCGAAGCGCTACCACGAATACAAGGAGCGCTGCATCTTCTGCGACATCGTGCGTCAGGAATTGTCGGACCAGGAGCGGATCGTTCGCGATCATGATGCCTTCATCACGTTTGTCCCGTTCGCGTCGCGATTTCCCTTCGAGACCTGTATTATCCCCAAGGCGCACCAGTCGAGTTTCCTCGAGATGTCCGACTCGGAGTATACCGTATTGGCGAAGTGTCTGAAAGACACACTTCTGCGCATGAAACTTGCGCTGAACAACCCGCCGTTCAACTACGTCCTGCACACGAGGCCGCTGACGCGCGAGTACCATGATATCTACCACTGGCATATCGAGATTATCCCGCGTCTTAGCCGGACCGCCGGGTTCGAGTGGGGTACCGGTTTCTACATCAATCCCACGCCGCCGGAGGAATCGGCCGCCTTTCTTCGTGAGATCGATACCACGCAGTACGGCGCATCCCGCGCTCAGCATGTCGGCAACTAAAGATGGATAAGCTACGGATTCTGATGGCCGCATCCGAGGCAGGGCCATACGCCCGTACGGGCGGCCTGGGCGATGTTATGGGCGCCCTTCCGGCGGCGCTCGGCGCGTTGGGGCACGAGGTTAAGGTGGTAATGCCGAGATACTCGTCGATCAGCAACCTCACTTATCGACTGACCCCGGTCTTGGATGCGGTTGAAGTCGCCGACACCGACGGCCCTGCCAATGTTACAGTCGAGCGCGCCGGGAAAAGTCCTCGCGGCGTGGAGTTTTTATTCGTCGGGTACAACGATTATTTCGGGCGAACTGGGATGTACGTCGATCCGAAGACCGGCAAGGACTATGAAGACAACGATCTTCGCTTCGCCTTTTTCGCGCGGGCGGTGATCGAGGTCGCGCGCGGGCTGGAATGGCGCCCCGACATTATTCACGTTCACGATTGGCAGGCGGCGCTGGTGCCGGCGTACCTGAAAACGAAGTTTGGGCGGGACTCGGTTATCGGCGGGTGCGCGACTATCCTGACTATCCATAACCTCGGATACCAGGGACTTTTCGATGGAGACAGGTTCGCCGCTCTCGATCTTCCCGCCGAAATGTTCTACGCAGTGACCGGCGCGCTGGAGTTCTATGGCAAGGTCAACTTCCTCAAGTGCGGCATTCGCATGGCGGACAAGATCACGACGGTTTCGCCCCGCTATGCCCGGGAAATTCAGTCCAGCGATGAGTTCGGCTGCGGTCTCGAAGGCGTGCTGGCGGACCGGGCCGCCGATCTCTTTGGAATCATAAACGGAGTCGACTACTCGATTTGGTCGCCGAAAACCGACTCGTTAGTACCGCACCGATACGGGCTGTCCAACCTGACCGGTAAGCGGATGAACAAAGTGGAGCTGCTGAACCAGGCCGGTCTGCCGGTACGCGAGCGCACGCCGCTGATCGGCATGGTCACACGACTGACCGCGCAAAAGGGGATCGATCTGCTAATCTCCGCGGCCGGCGACATTTTTTCGTCCGACTACCAGATGATAATTCTGGGAGCCGGTGACGCGGAATACCAAAGCGCCCTGAAACGGCTCGAGAGCAGGTACCCCGACAAGCTAAAGGTTTTCCTTGAGTTCAACGATACGCTCGCCCACCTGATACAGGCAGCGGCCGACATGTTTCTAATGCCGTCGCGCTACGAGCCGTGCGGCTTGAACCAGATGTATGCGTTGCGCTACGGTACCGTGCCGGTAGTGCGCGCTGTAGGCGGACTGGTGGATACTGTGGTGGATTATGACCCAGTCAGCGGAAACGGCACCGGCTTCCAGTTCGATGATTTCACAGTTCCGGCGCTAATGGAGGCGCTGGGCAGGGCGCGTGCTTTGTTCCAGCGGCGCCAGGCCTGGTCGAAACTGATAAAAACCGGCATGAGAGTAGATTACTCATGGTCTGCGTCGGCTCACCGGTATGAGGCGCTCTACCGATCACTGGCGCCCGGTCCCCAATGAAGCGATAAATGACAGAAAGACTTCTCAAACTGTACTGGGCATTAGTGCTGGCTGTCCCGGCTTATTTGGTGCTCGTATACTCGCTGAACTTTACTCAGGACGACGCCTACATCTCCTATCGCTATGTTGCCAACTATCTCAACGGCCACGGGCTCGTCTACAATATAGGGGAGAGGATCGAGGGGTTCACCAATTTCGGGTGGACCACGTTTCTGCTGCTGGTGGGGGTGCTGGGAGGCGACTATATCTGGTGGTCCAAATTCGCAGGGGCGCTGTTCGGGGTCGGGATAATCGCGTTGACGTTTCTTATGGGCAGGGACCTGCTCGGCGACGATAATCAACGGTACACAAATGTTGCCGTGTTGCTCGTTGGTGTCAACCAGTCGCTGGCGTACTGGTCACCGGCCGGGCTGGAGACGGCCGCGTTCGGGTTCTTCGCGCTCCTCTCGTTCCTGTTATACCTCCGCCGACACTGGATGTTGATTTTCGCTCTGGTGATGGCGGTATGGCTTAGGCCGGAGGGGGCCGTTATTACAGCCATTATTCTCGCGATCGAAGCGGTGCAAACCAAGCGCCTGCCAGGCTTCAGTCTGGTGTGTGCTGCCATCGCTTTTGTGTTGTCATTACCTTTTGTTGGTTTCAAGCTCTTCTACTACGGGTCGATTCTCCCCAATCCGTTTTACGCCAAGACCAGTTTCGATTTGGATCAGTTCAAAAACGGCTTGGAGTACGCCGGCCAGTTCGTGAAGCACTACGGATTCTATTACGCTGGGTTGGTTGCGCTGGTCGTGCCACTTTGGATGTGGCGCAGGCTTGCGCCCGGGCTGACTGCGCTATGGTCGTACGTGGTTCTGTACCTCGCGTACGTGATTGTTATCGGCGGCGACGTCCTCAAGGTGCATCGCTTCTTCATGCCGCTGTTCGGGCCGTGGGCGCTCCTGATGGTACTTCCAGTTCGAGAGGGTATCAAGAACCTCCATATTAAGACTCAGTATCTGGTCCTCGTGCTTGTGTTGCCGGTGATGCTCGTTCTAACCTACAAGCTGCCACGGGCGTTTGTCGAGCAGTACAATAGAAATGAGATCGCGTTTGTCGACAAGATGCAGTTCAAGGCCAGAGCGCTGAAAGACTCCGACTCGACCAACTTCTCGGTAGCGATCGCCACGATCGGCATGTTTGGCTACAAGTTGCTGGGGCACAGTATAATCGATATGGTCGGCCTGACCGATTCCACGATTGCGCGCTATTCCGAGGACCCAATCCCCGGCATGCAGACGACCTGGAAGGAACAGAAGCACAACACGAAATACCTGCTCGAACGGTCCCCTGATTATATCATGTTCTCCACCGGTATTAAGCCGTCGGCTCCGGCCGAGCGAGCGCTGTTGCTTTATCGCCAGTTTGTCGAGTGCTACCGCACGGTAGGCTGGTTCTACGGAAATCCCGGCACGAGCCAGGGGGTGATCTCGAGCATCTTTAAGCGACGCAAGCCGATTACCGGCGAGCTGGTGCCCTATTACCCAGTGGAATATGTGCAGGAGTACAAGCTGGCTCTTGACGCCTATAGCAAGAGCGATCACCGCACGGCGATGCGCCACTACGAGGCCGCGCTCAAGGCGTCGCCGCGGCCGTACAACCCGTATCTGGTACACCAGATGGCGTTCAGCCTGCAGATGCTCGGCGATGTCGACCGGGCCTACGCGATTTTCGAGAACCTGGTAGCAACCGACTCGACCATCTTCGAATCCCACATGGAACTTTACAAGAGGGCGGCGTATCTTCATGATACGGCCGGAATGAGGGTGCACCGCGAATGGATTCAGAAGCTGGTGCCCTGGTACTGGCCGCGGTTCGACTCCACTATCCAGTCGCTCTTAGCCCGGGCGCGTTAACGACCTGGCGCCTTTCGGTTAGCCTCGATTAGAACCGCGCCTGTGCCCCTGGCAAGCACTTGTTGCGAACCCGCCAAATTCGATTGACAAGCCCCAGCCCCGGCATATATTTATGGAGCCCGAGCATTCGGGTGCCGAAAAAAGCTATTAAAGGCGGGAATAGCTCAGTTGGTAGAGCACCACCTTGCCAAGGTGGCTGTCGCGAGTTCGAGTCTCGTTTCCCGCTTTTTGTCTTTGGGCGGCATAGCCAAGTGGTAAGGCAGAGGTCTGCAAAACCTTTATTCCCCGGTTCGAGTCCGGGTGCCGCCTTTTAATTCCAGTTGTAATTGACGAGGGGAGAGGCCGTTTTTTCGTGCAACGTGGTTGGCGTACGTCCTCGTGCGCCCACAGACTGAATTGCTGGGTCTGGAACGACAACTCGCAATCCGCCGCAAGCGGTGTTCTGCCGGCCCCTTTCGGGCAGGGTTGCCCGGCAGCACAGTTCGGGCAGGCTCGCCCGACCACACAGTGGGGGCAGGCGGTCACCACTCAAACGCCCCGCAAGATCAAACAGCCGCCAGAAATGACTTGACAGCGAGGGTCTATAGGTCTATTATCTAGTAGAGTTCCGAGTATCCGTTCTTTTTCGGCTTAGCTTAGTTCCTCTACGGACCGACGATTTGCGGAAATCAAATCAATACGACGCCCGTCGGGCGCCGACCTAAAAATATCTAAAGTTGTCTCCTTTTCTGGAGACAGGAGCAGAATTATGCCCAAAACTTCATTCGCGCTCGTCCTGGGAATGGTCTGCCTGGCGGTCGCCGCGCCGGTTGCGGCTCACTGGGTTCCCTCGGACGGACACAAGATGCACTGGCCTCAGTTGCCCGACGAACAAGGGTGGGACGTGAACGCTGTCTACCCGGTGGTTCTGGCGGACGACTGGCGGTGCGCAGAAACCGGCCCAATCACTGATCTCCATTTCTGGGGATCGTGGCGGGATCTCGACGGCGACAGGGTCGGAGACGTAGGAGTGATCCAGTTCTTTCAGATCGGCATTTGGTCCGACGTGCCGGACCCGGATGGCGACGGGCCGCTGTACAGCCACCCCGGCACCCGTCTTTGGTTCCAGGAAGTATCTAATCCGCACGTGGTGCCGATCGACCCCCCGACCCTCGAAGCCTGGTATGATCCCTCGAAGGACCCCGATATCGTGATTCCGAATGACCACGACGCGTATTTCCAGTACAACGTGTTTTTCGACGAGCTTGGTTTGCCGTATTTCCCACAGGAAGCGGGCACGGTGTACTGGTTGTCCATTTCCGCGTTCGTTGATCAAAGCCAGCTTCCTTTTGAATGGGGCTGGAAATCGACGATTGATCATTTCAACGACGATGCGGTATGGGCCTTCGACGGGAGCTTTCAGTGGATCGACATCGTTGAACCGCCCCGGGTGAATGACTTCAGCGCTGTGATCAACCCCGATGGAACCTGGGGTGGTGGAACAGGCACCAACTACTACGGCCAGGGTTGGTACTTCTATGAGGCCACTGGCTGGTGGAACATCTGGTTTTACGACAACCCTTTCACCTATGAGCATTTCAAACAGGGTCTTATCCAGTGTTTCGTGATGCCTGCCAACCCGCAGTTACCGGCCAACATAACGATCGCTCTTAACTGGTCGACCGACGCTTGGTCGAACCAGGATCCTCCGCCCGACGGGCCACCACTTCCGGGGGTGGATGAGAACCAATATATCGGGCGCCATGTGATTTTCTCCGGTGCGATCGGCCTGAGCGGTTGGGAGCTCTACGAGCCGTTCCGGTTACCGGTGGATTACAACCCCGAGTGGATATCGGTCGACATCATGGGTGTAAACGTCATGGTAATGGGCGGCAGGATCAGCCACGAGTGCGTCACCACGTCGCTTGACTTGGCTTTTGTGGTCACGGGCCCGCCGAGCGCAACCGGCGCCTGCTGTTATCCCAGCGGCGCTTGTGCCGTCGTAACGCAGCCGGCCTGCGTGGGCGGCGGAGGTGTTTACCTGGGCAACGGCACGGTCTGTCTTGGAGATAACCCCCCGCAAAACGGTATTGATGACGCCTGCGAGCAGGTGCTGCCGACCGGAGCTTGCTGCTTCGCCGACGGCTCTTGCACCGTCATAGCCCAGGCTGCCTGCTTGTTTAGCGGAGGAGTTTATGCTGGTGACGGCACTACCTGCGCTGACTTGAATGGCAACGGTGTTGCCGATATCTGCGAGCAGTACCTTCCGACCGGCGCGTGCTGTTTCGACAATGGCTCGTGCCAGGTGATGATAGCCGCCAGCTGCTCCCAAGCCGGCGGTATTTATGCCGGCAACGGCACGTCATGCGCCGGAGACAACAACCTGAACGGGGTCGATGATGCCTGCGAAGGTGTGGTCACAATGGGAGCCTGTTGTTATGGCGACCCGATCATGCCGATCTGTGTGAACACAACGTCAACTGTCTGTACCCAGCAGTATCAGGGCACCTGGTACGCAGGACAGAATTGCGCCACGTTCGTGTGCCCGGTCACGCCCACAGGTGCGTGCTGCTACACAGGTGGCGGGTGCGCGGTTGTTACCCAGGCCTCATGTGCAGCGGGCCAGGGTACTTATATGGGCGACGGCACCACCTGCGATGACGCCGATGGCGACGGGACGGCTGATATCTGCGAGACTCTTGAACATCTCAAATGGGTACAGCCGCCTGATTTGACTCCGATGGGCATGGATGTCATGGCCACTCAGCGGCTGGTGCTGGCCGATGACTTCCTGTGTTCGGAGACGGGTCGGATAACCAGGGTTGTCGTCTACGGCTCCTGGTTTGAAGACATGATACCCGACCACGGCGAGGTTTCTTTCGTCCTGAGTTTTCATGAGGATATCCCCGCCGTACCCCCGGAGTTCAGTAAGCCAGGTAGATTAATCTGTCTGAATCTCTTTGCTCCAGGTACCTACACGGTCGAGCCGGTATCGATTGGAGGGCTTGAGGAAGGGTGGTACGACCCAAGCCAGGAGTTTTACATCTTCCCGGGCGACCGCAACATCTTCAGGTACACATTCCTAATAGATGATCCCTGCTGGAAGCAGGCCGGCACGCCGACGTCACCGGTGGTATACTGGCTCGACGTGCAGGTACAGATGCCGTTCGAGGGACCGATGTTCGGCTGGAAGACGTCTGTTGAACATTGGAATGACGATGCTGTCTGGGCCATGGGCCAGGAGCCTGCTCTGCTGTCAGACTGGAGAGAGTTACGGTATCCGCCGCAGCATCCGATGTTCCCGGCGTCGATCGACCTGGCCTTCGAGATCTACGGCGTCACCGAAGCTGATACCTGTGCGCTTCAGAACCCGGGCGACTTCGACAGCGACGGTGATATAGACGTAGCGGATCTGAATGCGCTGGCTGCCTTCGTTCAGGGTGTCGGCGCGCCGCCGGTCGTGCACGCCAACGGCGACTTTAACGGTGACTGTCGTATCAATGGCTTCGACGTTACGGATATGGCAAGTTACCTGGCCACGGGTGGGCCGCCGCCTGTGGACTGCACCTGTGTCGAGCCGTACCCGTTCCGGGATTGCTGTATCGGAGTGGTCGGCAACGCCAATCTCGACCCGGCTGAGCAGGTCACGATTGGTGATATCACGATGATGATCGATGCCAAGTTCATCACCGGCACGTGCGAAGGAGTCTTGCTGTGTCTGACCGAGGCCGATATCAACCAATCGGGTGGTGCAATTCCGGATTGTGATCAGATCACGATAGGCGACATTACCTACCTGGTGGACTATCTGTTTATCGGTGGACCGGGCGTGGTCATACTCTTCAACTGTTTCTAAGCAGTTGCCGAGCTTGCCGACTCTTGGTCTTCAGAGGCCGCCCCGCTCTCAAGCGGGGCGGCTTTTTTTTGTCAGGAGCCTGATTCCCGTGTGCATAGGGTAGTGAACCAGCCTGATCCTGTTAAAAGTTCGACACGAAGTGTCGTCGCTAATCAGATGATATTCATCGGGTTGAATGGCCCCTTCCGAAAAGCCGAATCTGACTTCAATCCGTATCTAAGCACACAGTCGGTGTGCTTCCGGTAGGCACAAAAAACAGCTTGACACGTAGACTGAAGAGACCTATTATGTCGTTGAATTCCGGTTACCGTCTTTTCATCAAAGCCGAGTTCTTCCACAGACCGACGACTTGCCGAAATCCAATCAACACAGCGCCCGTTGGGCGCCGACATAAAAATATCCAGAATTGTCTCTATTTACGAGACAGGAGCAGAACCATGGCCAAAATGTCGTTCGCGCTCGTTGTTGGGATGGTTTGCCTTGTGATTGCCGGGCCGGTAACGGCACACTGGGTCCCTTCCGACGGGCACAAGATGCACTGGCCGCAGCTACCTGACGAGCAGGGGTGGGACGTCAATGCGGTCTATCCAGTTGTCCTGGCGGATGACTGGCAGTGCTCGGAAACCGGTCCTGTTACCGACATCCACTTCTGGGGATCGTGGCGGGATTTGGACGGTGACCAAATCGGGGATGTTGGCACCATTCAGTCCTTTCAGATCGGAATATGGTCGGATGTGCCGGATCCAGACGGCAGTGGACCCCTATTTAGTCACCCAGGGAACCGACTTTGGTTTCAGGAAGTAAGCGACTTTCTCGTACAGCAGGTCGATCCCCCCACGATAGAGGCCTGGTACGACCCCTCGAAGGAACCTGACGTAATAGTCCCCAATGACCACAAGTCATACTTTCAGTACAACATCTTTTTCGACCAAGCCGGGTTGCCTCCATTCCCTCAGCAGCAGGGGACTATCTATTGGCTATCGATCTCAGCCGTACTTGCCCCGAGTCCGATCACATATGAGTGGGGCTGGAAATCGAGCATCGACCATTTCAATGACGATGCCGTATGGGCGGTGGATGGGCCTACCCTCAACTGGACGGACATTTACGAACCGCCACGGGTCAACTACTTCGATGCGACTATCAATCCTGACGGCACCTGGGGTGGTGGCAACGGCACCAACTACTACGGTCAGGGATGGTACTTTTATCCCAGCGGGTGGTGGAACATCTGGTTCTATGATAATCCGTTTACAACTACCCGTCCCAAAGTGGGCTTCTTCCAATGCTTTCTGCAGCCGGTGGATCCGTTGCTTCCAAATCAGGTTACAGTTGCCCTCAACTGGTCGACTGCTGCATGGTCGCAGCAGGAGCCGCCCCCGGACGGACCACCCCTCCCCGGTGTGGACGAGGCTCTCTATATCGGGCGCCAGGTGATATTTAACGGCCCGATTCCTCCCGAGGGCCTGCAACTGACTGAGACGTTCAATTGGCCATTCAACCCTGAGTGGGTCTCTGTAGACATAATGGGCAGGAACTTCATAGTGCGGATGGGCGTGATTTCTCATGAGTGCTACCGAACATCGCTCGATTTGGCCTTTGTGGTAACCGGCAGCGCTCCGACTGGAGCTTGCTGCTATCCCAACGGAAGTTGTGCCGTGGTTACTCAGGCTGCGTGTGTTGGTGGTCCCGCTGGTGGTACCTACCTGGGTGATGGTACCGTCTGTTTAGGTGATGCTAACGGCAACGGTGTAGATGACGCCTGCGAGGGTGTTGCTCCAACTGGAGCTTGTTGCTATCCCAACGGAAGTTGTGCCGTGGTTACTCAGGCCGCATGTGTTGGTGGTCCAGTCCAGGGCATCTACCTCGGAGATGGCACCGTTTGTCTGGGCGACGCTAACGGAAATGGTGTCGATGACGCCTGCGAGGGTGTTACTCCAACTGGAGCTTGCTGCTATCCCAACGGAAGTTGTGCCGTGGTTACTCAGGCCGCGTGTGTTGGTGGTCCAGTCCAGGGCATCTACCTCGGAGATGGCACCGTCTGTCTGGGTGACGCAAACGGCAATGGCGTGGATGACGCCTGCGAGCAGGTCTTGCCGCAAGGTGCCTGCTGCCGTCCAGACGGAACGTGCTATGTGACGACTGCGGGTCTCTGTACCGGAGCTTATCTCGGCGACGGAACCGTCTGTGCAGGTGATAATAACGGCAATGGAGCTGATGACGCGTGCGAGAACCCGCAAGGTGAACTGAAATGGTACCAGCCGCCGGACTTCCAGTTTGGCGATGATGTCAACTGTACATATCCACCGGGTGCTACCTCGGGGTTCCTGTTGGCTGCCGATTTCCAGTGTCAGTTAACGGGGCCGATTACAGAGATTCGAGTATTCGGATCCTGGTGGCATGACTACCTGCCGTTCGGTGATCCGCGAAGGGTTAGGTTTGTCCTGAGCATCCACGAAGACATTCCGGCCACAGGTGAGGATTACAGTAGACCTGGCAATCTCATTTGTCGCATGGACAGCCCGCCATTTGTAGTTGTGCCGATCGCCACTAATCTCCAGGAGGGATGGTTCAATCCACCGTCCACCTGGTTCCCATACCCGAATGGTGATGCTGTTTGCTGGCAGTACACCTTTGATGTGTCGGAATTCCAGTGCTTCCAGTTTGGCACGGTGGCTGCTCCAAAGGTATACTGGCTGGATGTTCAGGCATATCCTGAGGATCAGGCGGCAGTGTTTGGCTGGAAAACGTCCATGCCACCCTGGAACGATGACGCTGTATGGGCAGCGGGTGTGGACGACGGAAGTACGATCGACTGGAACGAACTCATCTTCCCGTCCAATCACTGGTACTATGCAGGCAGATCGGCTGACTTGGCCTTTGGTATATACGGAGTCGCGGGACAACCGCCTACTGGCGCTTGCTGCTATCCTAATGGTTCCTGCGCGGTGGTCACTCAGCCTGATTGTACGAGCGGAGGTGGCACGTATCTTGGGAATGGTACTGCCTGCCTTGGTGACGTCAACCCACCTAACGGGGTGGATGACGCCTGCGAGGGTGTCGTCCCAACCGGAGCATGCTGCTTTGACAACGGCAGTTGCCAGCTGATGATGCAGGCAGCCTGTGCGGCGGCGGGTGGGACCTATGCCGGTAACGGCACAGTCTGCGCTGGTGATGCCAATATGAACGGTGTGGACGATGCCTGCGAAGGTGTTGTCACTATGGGTGCCTGCTGTTATGGTGATGCGGCAATCTGTGTCAACACAATATCGACAGTGTGTAGCCAAACCTACAATGGTACTTGGTACGCAGGACAGAACTGCGCCACGTTCCAGTGCCCGGTTGAAGCAACCGGTGCGTGCTGTTACCCGGATGGGAGTTGTACGGTTGTCACCCAGGCTGACTGTGCGGCGAGTCAGGGTATCTATAAGGGTGATGGAACAACCTGTGTAGATGTCAATGGCAACGGCATTGCTGACATCTGCGAGACTCTTGAACATCTCAAATGGGTACAGCCGCCTGATTTGACTCCGATGGGCATGGATGTCATGGCAACTCAACGTGTGGTGCTTGCCGATGACTTCCAGTGCACCGAAACCGGGCAAATCACAAAGGTTGTGGTATACGGGTCCTGGTTCCAGGATATGGTACCCGATCACAGCCAGGTCTACTTTATTCTGAGTTTCCATGAGGACATTCCGGCCGCAGGTGAGGATTACAGCAGACCTGGTACGCTGAACTGTCTGACGGTGTTTGCTCCGGGAACGTACCGTTACGAACCGTTGCCGATAGCCCTCAATGAAGGCTGGTACGATCCAAGTCAGGAGCTGTACCTCTTCCCTGGGGACCACCAGATCTTCATGTACACATTTGAAATAGAAGACCCCTGCTGGAGGCAGACCGGCACTCCCAGTGCGCCGAAAGTGTACTGGCTGGACGTTCAAGTCCAGATGCCTCTTGAGGGGCCGATGTTCGGGTGGAAGACGTCACGCGAACATTGGAACGATGATGCTGTCTGGACCCTGGGCCAGGAGCCTGACCAGATTCCTGGCTGGATTGAGTTGCGGTATCCGCTACAGCATCCGTTGTTCCCAATGTCGGTAGATTTGGCCTTTGAGATCTACGGTGTGACAGCTCCAAGTTGCTGCGTTGGCCGAGTCGGCGATGCCAACAGTAGTGGCGACGACGATCCGACTATCGGCGATGTAACGACGATGATCGACGCCAAGTTCATTACCGGAACTTGCGACGGAGTTATCCTTTGTCTGCCAGAAGCGGACATCAATCAATCCGGCGGAGCCAATCCGACCTGTGATGACATTACAATCGGTGACATTACCGTACTGATCGATTACCTGTTTATCACGGGCCAGACGCTGGGGCTGCCGGATTGCTTGTAACGGTTGAAAAAGACAGGCAGCTCGTCTTCGGGTAACGAGTTACCTGATCACGGAACCTCTAACGAAAGAGACGCCCGTCGGTACGACAGGCGTCTCTTTTTCTACTCCTGTGGCTGCAACCTGACCTGCAAAAAGCTTTGACAAGCGGTTGTGTCCGACTTATGTTGCCGGTGACGGCAAGGACATACCCGTGTGTGTTCTCACATTATTGCGAACAGTCGCGTCACGAGTCTGCTCAGGAGAGATGCTATGAAGGCCGCAAGTTTCCTTACGATCGGATGCCTGGCGCTGATTGCCGCCTCCGTATCGGCTCAGACCTCGATTACGATTCACAGCATTACTAATGTCTCCCACGATTCAATACTTGCCGGTGGGTTAACTCACGCCCTGACCCTCCGCTACAACGCGGCGGGCGCGCCGCCCGGTCGCAGCTACCTGACTGCCAACGGGTTCAAGATCTATTCGCCTGACGGAGCCGACTGGGTGTCTGTCCAGGGGACGGCTATGGGGGCGTTCACCGGCCTCGGGTGGCACCAGGTCTTCGTTAATCACTTTAACAAGATCGGTGGCGGCGCGGGGTACGGCTTTCCTCAGCCCACCGGGGGCGGGAATACCACCGGCCAGGACACGGTGGTGGTTGTGCTTGCCGGGGTCAATTCTGCCCCGGGCGGGGGTCTGCCGGCTGGGTTCAACAACCTCACACTAACAATTGAGTTCAGCTCCGATCCCGACGACAACGGGCGCCACATCTGTATCGATACCTGCCAGGCCGCTCCCGGGGCAGCTTGGGAATGGGCGAATCCTGACGGCCTTATCGAACCAACCTGGGGCGGGGTGCGCTGCTTTGTGGTAAACTGCTGCAGCGGGCAGGTTGGCGATGCCAATGGCATCGGAGGAGATGAGCCTACCATAGGCGACATCACTACCTTAATCGGGTTTCTCTTTCTGGGCGAGCCGGAACCGCCCTGCATAGCCGAGTGCGATGTCAATCTGTCGGGCACGCTTCTAGACCCGCCGCTCGATTGGGACGATGTGTCTATCGGCGATATTACGGTGCTGATCGATTACCTGTTCGGCGAGCTCGACGTACTCCCGAGCTGTCCGTAGTTGGTTAGTCTGAGACGGGCTATGAAGGGGAGGGGTGCACTGATCGAGGCACATCCCGGCGAACTCTTTAATGCTCAATAATGTTCTTGATCGGGAGACCGGTTTGCATATATTGGCCCGCGAATTTGGCTGCGAACTTGGAACTTTGCCTGGAGGTTTTTCTATGGCCATGACAATCACCGACGAATGCACCGCCTGCGGTCTGTGCTTGCCGGAGTGTCCTACCGAGTCTATCACCGAGGGTGACATCTATATCATTAATCCTGACACCTGCAACGAGTGTGAGGATCAGGCCGATGGCCCCCATTGCGTGGAAGTCTGCCCGGTGGACTGCATCGAGAAGGCTGTTTAGGCTGAACCGATATTAAAAGGCCGCCCTTTTCATGGCGGCCTTTTCTTTTTGGGGGGACTCCAGACCATTCAGGAATAGCAACGGGTGACACGACATTTGGAGGCTGTCGCGAAAGTCGAAAAGTGTTGCGGCAGGTCCTTGTCCGGACCCGATGGAAGAGGGCCCCGACTAAGTCCTGCCGCCGCAGTATGTTTGACGGTAGCGGCGTCAGGTCACACTTCGAGCCCGGCCCGCAGGGCGAGTCGGGCCCGAAGCAAAACCTAACGCAATAGAACGAGGTTTTGAGACAGCGTCTTTGGATAAGATATGCGAACAGTCTCACGTGACACACCGACCGTTCGTGGCAGACAAGGACGTCCCCTGCACGGCATGCAGCCTCTGCCGTATGAGATTGGTCTGCTTCGGCCCCTAGTACCTGGCTACTTTTACAGGAATCGTAATCCGCAGGGGAGGCGCGTCGCGGTGCGGGTTTATAGTCACGGTATAATTAGTCAGGTGGGTGCCGGAGGGAAGATCGGTTTTTGGGGTTAGCTCGAATTTGACAGTTTCTCCCTTTGACGCTTCACCGTCGACTATCTTGATGTCAACGAAAGGATCTTCGATGTAGACGTCCTTTACGCTGATTTTGTCCAGGGCATGGTTAACCAGTTCGGCAGTCCGGGTCCGCTGAGGCGGCAGGAAGATTACGTGGGTCGGCTTGGGTTCGACCCTTAAAAGCCACTGTCCGACAACCGCGGAGTAGAGAATCTCCTGGGCCGGCATTTTGGGATCATTGGAGACCACCCGAACATCTTTTTCGACAAACCCATAGAAATTGGCGGTACTGAAAATCATCAGAATCTCGGCGGTATCTCCCGGGGCGACAGTCGAGTCCCTAAAGCGAACCTCAGTGCAATCACAATGCGCGGTGACGGTATCGATATGAATCGGTTGTGCGCCGTGATTGACCATCCGGAACGTGTGCCTGATCTTGAAATCTACGCCGACACAGCCGATATCGAACCGTTCCTCGGTGAATCTTAGATCCGGCAGTTGCTGCGCGAAAGCGGGAGCCAATGGCCCCAGGCATACCAACACAGCCGCTGCAAGCGCCGTGCGCAACGTCATGACTTCACTTCCTCCGTTGTCTGCAAGAACCCGTGTTGACGCATCCACTGGTCGTTGAAACATTTGCTGAGATAACGAGTGCCCGCGTCGGCGAAGACCCCAACGATCAGCGCGTCGGAGCCGGCCTGGGCGGCGACCTGCTCCATGGCGACCGCCACCGCACCCGATGATCCCCCTGCCGAGATACCTTCCTCGCGGGCTATCTGCCGGGCCCGGTTGAAGGCATCCCTGTCCGATACGGTGATTACCTCATCCACCAGGTGAGGGTGAAGCGCTTTGGTGATGACATCGGAGCCGATCCCCTCAACCTTGTAGATTGTGGCCTCGGTGATCCGCCGACTTCGGATGTACTCCGCGAATATGGAACCTTCCGGATCGACCGCGATCAGTTTTATCGCCGGGTTCTCTTCCCTCAGGTACCGAGCCGCCCCCGAAAACGTGCCGCCGGTTCCTATGCCGCAGACGAAATGAGTGATCAGGCCGCCGGTGTCGTCCCAGATCTCCGGCCCGGTGGTGAGATAATGGGCCTCGACATTGTCCTGGCTGTCATACTGATCGAGGTCGAAATACCCGCTCTCGCGGGCCAGTTTCCGGGCGACCGCCCAACAGCCCGCAGGGTCATCGTGGGTGGCGGTGGTCGGGGTAACAATCACCTCGGCGCCGAACGAGCGTATCAGGTCTATTTTTTCCTGGCTGGTTTTGTCCGGAGTGACCACTATCGCGCGCAGGCCGGTTCTCGCCGCAACCATACCCATCGCTACGCCGGTGTTACCCGACGTGTTGTCAATGATCGTATCGCCCGGTTTGAGACGTTCGTTACGGAGCGCTTTGCGCACGACGTGCAGCACCATACGGTCCTTGACCGATCCGGTGGGATTGAGAAACTCCAGTTTGACATAGGCGCGGGGGCCCGGATTAGGGATGCCGCTTCTCAGGCGCAGCATCGGCGTATTGCCGACCAGTTCCAACAAATCGTCGTATAATCTCATAGCGTTGACCTTACAGCCGCCTATGGTATCACAAGCCCGCACCGTTATCAAGGCTTTACTTGAGAGGGGCTTCGCTAAACTTCTTGACACGACCGACCCGGCGCTGGTTTATATGCCTCAGACAACAGGCGGTTCCCGATGAGTCGAGGCCATAACCCGGCGCCTGAGGAGGTGTTATGAGATCGCTTAAAATGCTATTGCTCGCCGGTTTGATGCTGGCAGTTACACACGGATGCTCCGAGAAGCAGAAAGAAGCGGCGAGACTGGAACAGGAAGTCCGGGATCTCGAGGCCAACGATAGTGCAAGCCTCGATCCCTCGGCGTCAAGCGCCGAAACCACCGCGCAAGCGGAGTCTGATCCCGCTCAGTCGGCTGTGGCCGATCCGGCGGCGCTGCCTCCCGAGGTGCGGCCCCAGCCGGAAACGAAACCCGAGCCGCCGTCCGCGGTTGAGACTTCTCGTCCCGTGGAGTCGCCCGGCCCGATGCCGCCCGCTCCGAGCGGCGGCGGCTACACGGTGCAGATCGCGTCTTCGGAAACCCCGGAATACGCGCGATATCTGGTGAGCGTCTACACAGAGCGAGGCTACCAACCGTTTGTCACTACGATAACCTATGACAACCGAACCTACTATCGCGTGAGGGTGGGGCAATTCAAGTCGGTTGCCGAGGCGACCGTTCTCATGAACGAGCTGGTCGACCGGTTTTCCATCCAGCCTTGGATAGATCGAATAGAGTGACGGGGGTCGGTCTGCCGACCGCGGCGGGGGATGGAATAGTCAGTGGCGGGGCGATTCACTTAAAAAAAACTTTCTCACGAGCGGTGGAAGTGTAGTTTGTCACCTTGGACACGAACGACACGTCCGAATTGACATGGGCAAGACCGATAAGATAAAACCGCAACGAGTAAAGGCGCAGTTGCTGAAGGGGTTTCGCGATTATCCCCCCGACCAGCAGGCGGCTCGCGAGGAGATGATCGGCAGGATTCGCCGGGCGGTCGAACTTCTCGGGTTTCAGCCGCTGCAGACGGCCTCGATTGAGGGAGCCGACATCTTGCTCGGCCCGCACTATACGCGCGACTCGCTCGCCGAGCTGTTCGGATTTCGCGGGCCGGATGATGTCGAGATGGCGCTGCGCTACGAATTCACGCTCTCGCTGGCGCGCTATGTGGCGTCGCAGCCCGATCTGCCGCTCCCGTTCCGGCGCTACCAGTATGGCAACGTCTGGCGCGCGGACAAACCGGGGCCGGGCCGATTCCGTGAGTTCATGCAGTTCGACATTGACATAGTGGGCACGCGCAACATGCTCGCCGATGCTGAGATTGTCGCCGCGATGGTCGGCACGATGGAGCGACTCGGCATTGAACGTTTCAAGGTACGTTATTCCAACCGAAAGGTCCTTAACGGACTCGTCGCGTGGGCAGGAATGCCGCCGGAGCGCGGTCCCGATGTTATGCGGGTGCTCGATAAATTCGAGAGACAGGGCGCAAAGGCGGTGATGGCAGAGCTCGCGTCAGGGCGGGTAGATGAATCGGGCGCGAAGATACCCGGTCTCGATCTGCCGAAGGAGCAGATTGGCAGACTCGGGAGGTTCGTGGATGAAGTACTTGTCGCTGAGTCCGGTAGCCTGGCTTGGATCGAACGCGAGTTGGGATCTATTACCGTGTCGGCCGAAGGTCTGATTGAGTTGAACCAGGTGAAACAGCACCTGCAGGACATGGGCGTGGATGACCGCAAGGCGGTAATCGATTTCACTATTGTCCGCGGACTGGGATATTACACCGGCACGGTGTTCGAGACAACCTTGCTCGATCTTCCGGCCTATGGCTCGGTTTTTTCAGGTGGCCGCTACGACAATCTGGTGGAGAGATTTCAAAGTCAGGCCGTGCCTGCTGTAGGGTCCTCTATTGGAGTCGATCGCCTGCTGGCGGCGCTCATCGAGCTGAAAGCTCTCCAGTTACCCCGGACGACCTCGCAGGTTCTGGTTACGGTGATGGATCAGTCCCGGCTGGGGGACTATCTTCACATGCTGCGAGAACTGCGCGAAGCGGGGATCAACAGCGAGATCTTCTCGGGTGACACGAAAAACCTTACGCGCCAGATCAAGTACGCCGACAAAGTCGGTATCCCGCTAGCCATCATAGCCGGTTCAAATGAGTTCGAGGCCGGCCAGGTCCGGATTAAGAATCTGGCTGCGGGGGCCTCGAAATCCGGTGATACCTCCGACCGTGGAGACTGGCTCAAAGCTGAAGGCTTCCAGGAGGATGTCCCACGCGCTCAACTTGTTACTCGAATCAGGCAACTGCTCGGTCGAGTCTGATCTCTTTTCTTTTGACTAGAATCAAGACAAAATTGGTCGTTTGAATATATCATCAGACTATGGCTACTCGAACGGCTGTGCCTCGTGATATTCTGAAAGAGAAGCCCGTTAGACGAGACCGGATTGATCGCGGGGTTCAGAGAATCCGCTTCTGGGCCCAGGTGTTTGCACTGGGGGTCAATATCTGGATCGGTGTCCAGTTCTATCTGTGGGTGGATTACATCCAGAACAAAGGAGCCGCCTTACAGGTCGCGCGGCCGCCCGGCGTGGAGGGGTGGCTGCCAATCGGCTCGCTGGTGTCGCTGCGCTACTGGTGGGAGACCGGAAACATAAATGAGATCCGCCCCGCCGGGCTAATCATTCTGGTTGTGGTTCTCCTCACGGCGTTTCTATTCAAGAAGGGTTTCTGTTCCTGGGTTTGCCCGATCGGTTTTATCTCGGAGCTCATCGGCGATATAGCGGACAAGCTGTGGGGACGCCGACTGCGCCCCCCGCGCTGGCTCGATTATCCCCTGCGTTCGATCAAATACCTGCTCCTGGCGTTCTTTCTCTGGGCGGTGATGATCTCCATGACTCCGGCGAGCATCAAGAGTTTTGTCTACTCCGATTACAACATCGTCACCGACATCCTGATGCTCCGTTTCTTCACTGATATCACCCGGCTGGCGCTGATCGTCGTTGTTGCCCTGTTCCTGCTGTCGTTTGTTGCCCGCGGGTTCTGGTGCCGGTACCTTTGCCCGTACGGGGCGCTGCTGGGTATACTCGGTCTGATATCGCCGACAAGGATTCGCCGCAACGCCGATTCCTGTATCGATTGCTCGGCCTGCAGCAAGGTCTGTCCGGCATTCATTAAAGTCGACAAGGTAGCGGAGGTCGTCTCGGATGAGTGTATCGGCTGTATGGCGTGTGTCGACTCCTGCCCGGTGAAGAAGACGCTCGAGATCAAGACGGTATCGCGGCGCGTGACGGTTCCGACTGTCCGGTGGGCGGCGGCGTTTCTGCTCGTCTTCTGGGTGTCGCTGCTCGGTTTCAAGCTGTTCGGACCGTGGGCGAACGCGGTCACCGATCAACAGTACATGGAGAGGATTGACCGCGCCAACCAGGGGGGTTATGTTCACCCGTAAAGGTGAACCGTGAAATCCGAATCTTTTTTCGACAAGTACGCCCACGAGTACAATATCCTGACCAACGCTCAGGTGCGGGAGAAGACCCACCGCGAGGAGGTTCGCGCTCTCGTGGAGAGGTTTCATCCGGCCGCGGTACTTGATGCCGGCTGCGCCGTGGGACTGACCTCGCGACTGTTTGCCGAGCAGGGGGTGAGCGCGGTCGGTTTGGATCGTTCCCGCCGGATGATATCCGAGGCGCGAAGAGCGCACGAGGGAACGGCGCTGCCGATCCGCTTTCAGCACGGACACTTTGAAAAACTCCCACGCCGGTTCAACCATCGCTTCGATCTGGTGGTCTGCCTGGCCAACTCAATCTCGGGTGTGGGCAATCTGAAGAACCTCAGACTGAGCCTGCAGGGATTCCGGCGTGTCCTGCGAGCCGGTGGCGTGGTGGTGATTCAGGCCCTGAACCTGGCCGCTCTGAAGGACGGCGAGATCATGCCGGTGCGAGCCACCCAGGCAGGTGCGCTGGGGTACCTGCGGTTTGCCCGGCGTCAGGGCAACAGCCACGAGTTGACCGTCGTCCGGCTGGACCTCAGTGTCACGCCGTTTCAGTTCGAGGTCTTCAGCCATAAATTCGACAGCTTCACGCCGGAACGTCTCGAGAGCGAGATGAAACGGGCAGGGTTCGCTCAGATTCGACGTTACAGCGACCTGGCCATGTCCAAACCGTTCCGCCAGAAATCACGCGACATCGTATTGGTCGGATTCGCGTAGTGTGTCGCAGCGATGGGGAACGGTTGCGTCAATCCCCTGACCCGGTCCGATGACTGCTGAACAGGACTGAGTCCTATGGCGCCTTGATTTAGTTTGACTGCCGCAGGTTTTGGTCTATCTTCGGGCCGCATGAAAAAGTTCTGGCCTTGTTGGTTGTGCCTGCTGGCGATGAGTCCCTTGCTCTATGGGCAGGAGGCGGATACGCTACCGCGAGGCGCGGTGGCGAAGCGATTCGTGGCGGCAACCAGATCGCTCGAGAGTTTCCGCCCGGTGGGTGATCTCCGTGTCTGGGCGTTCTATGCCCGTCAGACCACATTCGGCCAACTCACTTCGGCGATCACCGGTTACCGGGAGATTGACGATCAGAATGCGCTCATCCTTCGGGAGTCGCTCGAAATTGACTACGCCAAATTAGACATGGAGGGCAAAGTCGCCCTTGCGGGCGAGTGTTATGTGACCCCCCGCGGCGGTTTTGCCGGGTGCGAGTACCAGATTGGACCGCGAGATTCCGCTGAACAGTTGAATCTCAAGCTGACCATAGATCGCCTCGCCGGCTATTACACTCGGGCCGGGACAAAGAGAGATGTCGCCTTGCCGCTCGTGCCGGGGAGGTTCATGTGGGACAGCTATCTGATCGACCAGCTCGAAATCTACCTGGCTATGCGCGATCTGCAGATCGGCACACGGTTCGATGATTCAGTGTTCATGCCGCAGTCGCTGATGTCAACTCATATTGCCGGTCAGGTCATCTGGTTTATGTGGCAGGAGATTTACAAGGGCAAGATTGATTCAGTGTTCGTCATCAAACTGACCGAGCCGGGCAACTATCAGCTATACTTTACGCCGGACAAACGACTGGTCAGGGTGGACATGCTCGACCAGAATATCAGGGTGTACCAGGATGTGGTCAGGCGCGCTCCCACCGACCGGACCTCCCAGGCGGCCACTCCAGTGCGTCCGCCATTCTCCCTGAAGCTGCTGGTTTTGAAACTGCCGCACTATGTCGCCTTTCTGTTCGTTGCTGCTGCGGCGATCCTGCTTCTGGCCTGGCGCTCACTCCGATGGCCGGAGGCTTATCTCTATCTGGCCGGTGGAGCGGTGCTGTTCGCCCTCATGCCCCTAGTGTTTAACCCGATGCTCGTATACATAGCAACCGAGTGGCTGGACCTGGCTCAGGCAAGCGGGAGCGGTCTGTATATTCGAGGTGCTGTCCTGCCTGTTATCACCGGTTTTGTCCAGGTCGGCTTGATGTTGGGTGCGTCATTGACATTACAGCGGACTTTGAAAGTTCGCGCCTATCGCCTGACCGGGTTGGGCGCCTTCCTGGGAGCGGGATTCGGACTTGCTGAGGCTGTTTATGTGGCTGGCTGGCAGATTACGCTGCTCTTCGACTGGCCCCTGCTCGAACGCGCCTGCCTGATTGTTCTGCACACTGCATCAGGAGCGCTCCTCGGTCGGTTCCTGTCTGATACGACCGTGCGCCTGGGATATGCTTTCGTAGGAGCGTTAATCGCCAATGCCGCGGCGCGATTCCTGCCGCTATTTGTTCAGCGGCGAGTCATTGGTTTGGAGGCGGTGCACGTCATCCTCGCCTTTTGGGTCGTTGCCTACCTGGTCGTAGCATTGGTGTTTTCGAAGAAGTCGGAGGCGAGAGCCTCGCAACCGCCGGCAGTCGCCGGCGGCGCCGCAGGGGAGAGTCAGTAATGTCGGATCAGCCCGCATACGCCGGAATCGACATCGGCGGGACCAACATCAAATACGGCCTGGTTGACTGCAAGGGGAAGGTGCTATTCAAGGAACAGCGCCCCACCCTGGCAGAGAAAGGCCCGGAACCGCTGTTGCATCTGATCGGCAATATCGGCGAGAGACTGCTCTTGCATGCTGCCGAAGAAAGCCTCGAGGTGGCAGGGTTGGGCGTGGGGACGCCGGGTACAGTGGACTTCAAAACCGGTCGGGTGGTTGGCATGTCGCCGAACATTGTGGGATGGAAAGGGACGCCGATCGGCAATTTCCTGCGCGAGCGTCTGAATGTGCCGGTGTGGGTCGATAACGATGTCAACGCGGTCGCCCTGGCGGAACATCGTTTCGGCGCAGGCGCAGGATATCAGTCGCTTGTATGTGTGGCGGTTGGCACCGGAGTGGGAGGCGGGGTTATCCTGAACGGCAAGCTCTGGCGAGGGGTCACGTCGGCGGCGGGCGAAATCGGCCACATGTCGATTGATCCCAACGGCCCCGCGTGCGGGTGCGGCAACAAAGGGTGCATCGAGGCTTTCTGCTCGTCGTCAGCAATCCTTGCCCGTTGCCGCGCCAAGCTGGGCGATCACCTCACGCCGGTGTTCGAGGAAGTGCTGACTGGCGATCCGGACGAACTGAGCATTAAGAAACTATTCGCAGCGGCCAAGCAGCGCGATGAGATCGCTCTCGACGTGATCGCCGAGACGGCCCGATACCTAGCGATGGGGCTGGCCGGGGTGGTGAATCTTTTGAACCCTGAGTTAGTAATAGTAGGAGGGGGCGTTGCCGACGGCGGCGCCGGTTTCGTGGAAGCGGTGGCCCAGGAGATTCGCGGCCGGGTGTGTGACTCGGCCGGTGAAAAGCTCCGCGTGGTTAAGGCGAGCCTGGGCAACAGCGCCGGTTTTATCGGCGCCGGCATTCTCGGTGAGGAAAGGTAATCGCGATGGGCGACAAGATTTCAGAATCGTCGACAGCTCGCGCACCCTGGTCATTTCTGGTGGCCAAATGGTACGGCTATATACTGGCGCTGGTTTTCATGCTCTACGGCGGAGTTAGTATCATACTCGGAATACTCGACCGCGATTATACCGAGACCGGCAAGTTCCTGGTCTTTCTCCTCATCGGCATAGTTCTGGTCACTATTGTGGTCGGTTTTCGCGACCGCAAGCGGTGGGGCTGGTATGGCCTGATCGGTCTTCACGGCTTAGTCGTAGTCCTGGCCTTGTTCAATCCGGGCAATCCATACAACTGGTTATTGATCGTGTTGTCCGCGGGATCTCTGGGTCTGCTGTTCGCAAAAACCACCAAGGGGGAGATCTTCTGAGGCGCTCCATTTATCGGTTGACACCGTAAGGTTTCTGGGTAAATTTCCAAATCTTTGCCAAGTATATCACTGGCGCCCTAGCTCAGATGGTAGAGCAACGGACTGAAAATCCGTGTGTCCGCAGTTCGATTCTGCGGGGCGCCATTTTATGGGGGTGACGCGCTGCTATCAAGGCGCCAAGCGGGGTTGCCCGACGGCACATAGGGGATGTGCGTGGTGGAGCCTGCCCCCGACGTGATCGGGGGCCTCGTCTGCTACGAGATAGCTTCCGTTGGAGCACGAGGACGTACGCCAACCGCTCACTTCATGGAGCGACAGGAAAACACCGCCTAGGCAGTCGGAGGCAGGCGGCGTTCCCGCTCCTCGATCTTCTTGATCTTCTTCTGGGCGATCGGGTAGTACGCGAGCATGCCGACCCCCGCCAGCAGGAACATCAGGCCGAATACGGTCTCCTCGTGCCAGTAGTACGGCATCCAGCGGGAGAAAAGCCAGGCCAGTCCGATCCCCACCAAAACCATCCCCCATTTCAGACTCGAGAGATTGACCAGCTCAGGGTGGGCGAACAGCACCCTGCTCGCCTGCGGTTCGGCGGCGGCTTTCTCGATGATCCGGCGTCGCGTGACGGCGTCGGTCACGATTTTGACGATTGCGACAATCGATGCAAAAATGATTCCGACAATGATGGCGTCTTCCATGGTCAGTCCTTTCAACAGGTTTCCTGGCTTATTGGACCGGATCGCGAGGCCAAAGTTGCAGTCAGAAAAGTGCAACTTTGAACCTGTCCGGCCAGTCTATTAGGGTATGAACGGGCAGGCTGGAAGCGAAACCCGGGACATGGTTGACCGGATTCTGAGCGGCGACCCCACCGCCTTCAAAAAATTGGTGAAAGAGCACGAGCGCCTGGTCGGCCAGATGATATTCCGGATGGTACCCAACGAGACCGACCGCGAAGATGTCTGCCAGGATGTTTTCGTCAAGGTGTACCAGAATCTCGAGGCGTTTCGCTTTGACTGCAAGCTCTCGACCTGGATCGCCCGGATCGCCTACACCACCTGTCTCAATTACCTGGAAAAGAAGCGGCTCCCACTCTACGATGACACCCATCCGGAGGGCATTGGTGTCGACGACTGCATGTCTCAGCTGGGCGACCCGGAGCACTGGGCAGGCTCCCGGCAAGCGGCGGTACGGGTCTGCGAGGAAATCGACAAGCTGCCGGTGATCTACGGCACGATACTCAGCCTGTTTCATCTTCACGAAATGAGTTATGCCGAAATCGGCCGGATCTTACGGCTCCCCGACGGCACGGTCAAAAGCTACCTGTTCCGGGCGCGCAAGCTACTGAAGGAGCGCCTGCAGGTCAGATACTCGCTGGAGGAGCTATGCGCGTAAGGCATCTGACCGATATCGAAATCCAGGCGCTGCTGGACCGCCGAGAGATTGGACCGCTTATCGGTGTTTCCGGCGGGCGTTATCGGAAAGACCTCGATTCGCAGGAACATCTGGATAACTGCCCGGTCTGCCGGAGCGAGATGGAGACTTATCGCGACCTGTACGTGGAGTTGGGGAGCTCCGGCAAAGTTATCCTGCCGAAAAATTTCGCCCGAAAAGTGACCTTTTCGCTGCCGCCGTTTAGGGCGCGCCGGACCCGTGCCCGCTTGCAGTCGGCTGGCATTTGGCTGGCAAGTCTGGCCATAAGCCTGTTGTGGTTGGTCGGACAGGTGCCTGTCGACCTTATTATTGTGCAGGCTGCCGGCGCCGTGATGAACTGGCAGCAGCAGGTCGTCGCGATGCTGAACGTGCTGTCGGCTGTGTTCCCTCTATCCGATATGGTGGCGATCTGGGTCGTTGCGCCGCTGGCGAGCGCCGTGGATACTGTCCAAAGGGCTCTCGTCGTCGAAGGCGGCCCCGCTAACACGATTGTGCTGGCCGGTATGGCGCTCGCGCTGATCGCCTGGGTGGATTGCCTCTACCAGACAACTCTGCGGCAACGAAACTGATTGCCGTCAGTCTCCCAGCCTCTTTACGAATCTAGGCCAGGTGAAAACTCTGGATGCGGTCGAGACGAAAGGTCCGCTCGGCCTGGGCTTTTTCACAGTATGCGGTAACGTAGAAAACGGTGCGGAGGTTGTGCAGTCGCTTGGGCCAGATAGTCCGGCTCTGCGGTGGCTGACCGTTGGTTGCGTAAACGATCTCCAGAGCACGCCCCTCGCTCGCCGCCTGCGATATCTCCCGGTACTGGTCCGGCAGCGGACGCTCATCGCCGCGCCACTGTGACATCGAATAGAAAGCAAAAGCCCGCTTGAATTCGCCGTAGCTATGGAACACCGGGAAGTCCTGCGCCACCATCGTGAACAGCTTCCATACCAGCGAGGCATCATCGGACGCACGGTGATTCTGGTCGGCGCCCAAGCCGAACTTGCGCATGAGCGACTGCAGGGAGTAGGAATCGAGCCCCGGCCGGTACTTGTGATAGAGATCGACCGTGTCAATGATCAGATTCTCCATGAGCGGCACGCCGACGCGGTCGGCCTCGCAGCCGACAAAGGAGATGTCAAAAATGGTGTTATGAGCGACCAGGATTGAGTCCGTCCCGCAGAAGTCGCTGAATTGTTCAAGCACCGGTTTTATGGTCGGAGCGCTCTGGACCATGGCGTTGTTGATGCCATGGATTTCGATCACCTCGGCCGGAATCTCCCTCTCCGGGTTCACAAGCGTCTGAAAACGTTGAATTCTCTGCTCGCCCAGTCGAAACTTGACCGCACCGATCTCGACAATTCGATGCGCCGCCGCCCAGATGCCCGTAGTCTCGGTATCGAAGGCGACAAAGTCGAGTTGCAGCAGGTACTCGTCGTCGGTTTTACGCCATCTCACGGGTCAAATATCGCCATTTTCAAACCGGTTGACAATCGCCAATTGCGGCGTACATTTCGGGCAGAGGTCTGCCGTGGCCACACTCGTAAAAACATTTGTCCCTGAATACTCACCGGTGACCGCGCCGGTCCGGTCGTTTGCCGCGGCCTACAACGCCCTTCGCGCCTCCGGCCTGCAGGACGAATAGCTCTGGTAGTTCAGCGCAGACTGCCCGGTCGCAGTCGAATCCACATTGCACTGACGCCCCGTCACGGGGCAATCGAAAAACAGGTGATAGAAATGGCTATAAGACTAAACGGTTCTGAACTGACCATTGACAAACTGGTGGCGATCGCGCGCCACCGTGAGCCGGTCGAGCTGCCACCGGACGCGGTGGAGCGGATCAAAAAGTGCCGCGCGATGCTCGAGAAGAAAATCGTCGCGCACGAGATCATGTACGGCGTGAATACGGGGATCGGCGAGTTCTCCGAGATTGTCCTGAATGACGATCAGATCAAGGATTTCCAGAAGTACCTGATTTACAATCACTCGGCCGGTATCGGTGATCCCGCCCCAGTCGAATACGTGCGCGGGGCGATGGCGGCGCGGATCAACGTCCATGCACATGGCAAGTCCGGGGTTCGTCCCGAGGTCACGCAGACGCTGGTCGACATGCTCAACAAGGGTGTCACCCCGTATGTATGCCAGAAGGGGTCTGTCGGCGCCTGCGGCGATCTGGCGCCGATGTCCCAGATTGCCCTGCTGATGCTCGGTGAAGGGAAAGCGTACTATAAGGGCGAGCTTCTCGACGGTCGCACTGCCATGAACCGTGCTGGAATCCCGATCCCCGGATTGCAGGCCCGCGATGGCCTCGCGGTGATCAACGGCTCCAACGTCCTTACAGCGATGAGCGCTATCTTTCTGCATGACTCGAAACTCTGGCTAAAGCAGGCGGAAATAGCCGCGGCCATGTCGCTTGAGGCGCTCAAAGCCAATATGAAACCGTACAGCGCGAAGCTCCACGAGGCGCGCGGTTTCAAGGGGGCGGTCCGCACCGCCGAGACGATCCGCAAAATTGTTGTGGGAGGAGATTTGGCTGAGGGACGCATGAAGAGCAAAGTGCAGGATGCCTATTCGATGCGCTCCACACCACAGGTGATCGGCGCGGTCCATGACGCGTGGGACTACGCAAAAGAGCAGGTGGAAATCGAACTGAACGGCGTGGGCGACAATCCGATCTTCTTCCCCGATGAGAACCTGCAGTTGTCCGGCGCGAATTTCCAGGGGACGCCGGTATCGTTGCCGATGGACCTGATGGGCGCGGCCATCGCGATGGTGTGTGTGATGTCCGAGCGTCGCATGAACCGGCTGAACAATCCGGCGCTATCGGTCGGCCTGCCGCCGTTTCTGACTAAAGGTGCGGGTATGTTTTCGGGCCTCATGCTGATTCAGTACACCGCCGACAGTCTGATCGCCGAGCAACGCATTCTCTCGATGCCGGCATCGATCCAGTCAATTCCAGCCGCCGCCGACCAGGAAGATTTCGTATCGATGGGAATGAACACGGCGATCAAGAATATGCAGATTCTTGATAACGCTTACGGTGTACTCGGGATTGAACTGATGGCCGCCGCGCAAGCGCTGGATATTCGTGACTACAAGTTTGGTGTTGGCACTACGAAAGCGCATGAAGTTATCCGCAGGCATGTGGCTTTTCTCGATGTCGACCGTCCGCTGTATCCCGACCTCGATGCCATGAAGGCGCTGGTGAAGTCAGGGGAGATACTTGAGGCGGTGGAGAGCGCGGTCGGGAGTTTATAGTAGGTCGGGTTCGCCGCATGGACCAATGCAGCGGCAAACCCGACACGGGCGTCCCATCGCCGTGCTGTGATCGTCTTCTCCCTTTTCCATTGACAACCCCTCCCAATTCACTACATTTGCCGCTCTGGTTGACGACAATCGTCATATCAGCCACCGTAGCTCAGATGGTAGAGCAACTGATTCGTAATCAGTAGGTCGACGGTTCGATTCCGCCCGGTGGCTCTTTTTTGTGCCCGGAGTCAGAAGTGACTTCTCGCTGTTCAATCGGCCCGTTCCCTTAAATTTCATTTGACAAACGAAGCGCCGGTATCTACGTCGATTTCACTTGACAAACAGGGCTAATAGAGCCTATTTTCCATCAGGAAACGGAGAATCGAATCTGATGGCCGGGTTGCGAATAGAAGGTTATAGGGGACGATGTGTGATCGTATGGCTGACATGTATCGCAGCACTCGTCGTGGGGCTTCAGTCTTGCGCTGACGATGGCGCTGGACCGCCGTCGGCGTACTCTTTTGAGGGCACTGTCAGCGATTCAGTTTCCGGCATACGGCTCGACTCCGCTGGTATATCCTATTCTGATCCGCCTCCGGCCATAGCACCGTTCTACTCGGATAGTACAGGATACTACCGAGGCGTAGCGCTCGCCGGCCGTATTACCATTTTCGTTCACAAAACTGGGTATGTTACTCAATCGAGGCAGCTTCACTTAGACCGCAATCTAAGAGGGATCGATTTTAGGTTGGTAGCTCAATAGGAGGGGCTCATGTTCAGGCAATTATTGGTCGTTGCGAGCGTCATTCTTCTCGGTGCCAGCAGTTTTGCCCGGCAACGTCTGCTCGTCGAATTCAATATTCAGGATTCTGATTCAACTTTGGCGTGGTCAGCACGCCTTGAAGATAGCGGTGTCACCGTCAGACACATTTTCCTGCCGAATGCGGCTATTGTTGAAGCTCCGGCCGTTTCCTCGAAGAATCTCTTGTCGAGAGACGGATCCTGGCAGCAGTTGACTGTCGCGGACCTGCTCGACCGGCCTGGCCTGCCGTTGTCCAAAACGGCTCGGGCGGCGTATTTACATCTCGAAACGGAGTCTTCCCATCCGCCCGCCGAAGCTCTTTCGATCCCGGAGCCGCCATACGAAGGTCCTACCGAACCCGGTGAAGCGCCCGAGACCTCGCTCTTGAATCACCTGACCGGACAGTACCTGATCGGTTATGTAGCGGTAGGAATCTACCTGATGGAGTCGGTAGGAACCTAAGAGAACTGGTGGCCAGCGGCTGAACAACAGACCTTCAACGAAATCGTGCAGGGCCTGGACTGGCTGTCGAACGAGGCATTTGAAAGAGGAGCGAAAGTAGTCTGGGTCTATCCGCCGGTCGAGAAAATAGCCACGACCTATGAGCCTATTAACGATCAGCACGTGCCCTATTACTCGGACTTGAACTGGCACTTCCGATGGCTGGATGACATATACACCGCTCATGGGGTTTCAGATGAGTGGGACGGAGCGTACGAACTGGCCAACCAACTGCGCAGAACATACAAAGCCAACTGGGCGATAGAAATAGCGGTGGCCATGGATCAGAATGATGCCAATCACAGGTTTTCAGACAATTATTTCGCGTATTCCAGCATGTACGAAGACAATTCACCGGGTCGTTCACCTATTGTTGTGACGACTTACAACAACGACGGCTGGGGCCCCAGTTTAATGGATTATGTTGTCTCACATGAAGCAAGTCATGTGTTTGGGGCGTCAGATGAATACAGGGACGAGGATCATCCGGCGCCCGACTGTAATCACGTGACTGACTGCGGACCTCACAGTAGCTACCTCCAGACCGATAACGGCAATTGCGAATTCTGCAACCCAAATTCTGCGAGTTGCTAGAAACGGGAATACCGCTCTGTGTGCTCTTATACCCCGCCTGAACTGGGCTGGCGAGACCAGTGGCTTCCTGGAAACGGCGTGATGGACCCGGTGGACCAGAACTCAGCGAGCTATATGTGGATTTCACCGGTGGCGGCGGGTGATCGGATAACCATAGTCTCACTCGGCGGACAGCTCATGAACGTGATTTCGGTGTCGCCGGACATGCTGGTCGGCGCGGACAACAATGTCATTTTGTGGGATGGAGCCATGTGGAATGACGCATTGGCCGCCACCTGGTACTACGCGGTCTCTAAGAACGGCTCTGACATGGGCACATTCTTTTTGGACGTTTCAAACCCGACCACTTACACTATACCCAACCATTCCTTCGCATTGGACGTAATCACTTATCGAAATGTCAATGCGGCTTTATGTATCCGGCACACTGTTTACGACAGTTTGGGTAACATCTACAGCCGACCACGATTCGACGTGATGACCAATGCCAACACCTGGATCAACGCGCCCATTGCCGGATACGAAGACGGCATATACAGATCGGTAGTTTATGGTCACCGATCGGACGGGCTGCGGACCAACGTCTCTACAGTGATTTTCATGAACTACATCTGCGGGGACACCAATAACGATGGCACCGTAACGATAGCGGATGTGACCCTACTGTCCGACTTTCTTTTCGTCAATCCGGGGATCGTACTGGCCCACCCGGCGTCGGTCGATGTAAACTGCAGCGGGGATATCACAATCGGCGACATCTCCATACTGATAGACCACCTTTTCATCAGCGGAACTCCGCTGAACTGCTGTCATCACTTAACGTAGCAGGACTCAGACCTAATATATCCGCTGAGGTAAACGGGTCTCTTTCTTGCAGAATGGCTCATACTCCGGCCGCATTCGGCCAAAAGTGAAACCCAACTGCTCGAAACAGGCGACCTCGTTGAGATCAACCAGTCGCTGTTTGATAGCGTCCTTAATATCCATGTACCAGGCGGTGTTATTCGAGAATCCGGTCACGGTCACGCCTGAGAAATCACGAAGCAACAAAACCACGGCGTTGGCGCCGGCTACCATGCCGAAATTGGCGTCGTACGCGGAGGTCGTTCCGGAACGAACCAGGTGCGACGGCACCACGGTTCTGACTTCGGGCACTTCGAACAGACCGTCCACGTACATCCCCTGCCGGATCATGAACTGCTTGATTTCGACATCGGCTATGAGCCGTTTCTTCAGTTCCTGTTCTACATAGCGTCCCGCGCCCGCGAGCTTTTTGTGACCGAAAGTGTCCAGCCCGGCGGAGTCATCGTACATCTCCTTTCCCGATGCATCTTTCAAGCCCTCAGCTACGACTACAGTATAGGTGCCGGCTTTGACATCGGACTCGATGATGCGCTTGGTGAAAACTTTCTTGCAGTGGCGGTAGAGTTCGTCGAAATCCACAGGAATTTCGGGAATCAGAATAGCGTCGGCCTCGCCCGCGACCCCGCCGCGAAACGCCGTGTGCCCGGCGTAGCGGCCGAACACCTCGACTACCATCACGCGGTTGTGGGTGCGGCCAGTGGTTTTCAATTCTCGAACGAAAAATCCGATCCGGTTTATAGTCGAGTCGCCGCCGACCGAGTACGAGACCAGGTCGAGGTCCATAGTCTTCGGCGCATGCACACAGCGAATGCCACGCGCCGCGAGATCGGCCACCACCGCGCCGGTGTCATCGCCGCCGCTGATGACCAGGCCGTCGATTTGAAACTTAGCCAGCCCGGCCTTGATGCGCTCGTACTTTTTCTCATCTTTGATCTTCGCGATCTTCACCCGCGAGTGGCCCGCCTCGGAGCCCGCTTGTCCGATACTGAAGGTGTCGAGGCGCGAGGGGGTCAGCTCAACGAGGTAGTCCATGTCCACGAGATTGTACAGGCCGGCGTAACCGTTAGGGATGGCGTAAGCCGATAGCCCCTTGCGGGTGGCCATCTGGGCCGCACCCTTTACTACAGCGTTGAGGCCGCCGCAATCGCCGCCGCTGGTGATGAGTCCGATATGCCGCATCGATTCGTATCCTCCGATTTCAACCGCGCCTGACGGCGTTTTCACGCAAACCGTTCGTGTTGTGCGCCATTATAGGCGCGACAGGCAAGCCAGTCAACTTATAGTCGGACGGGTCCGCCGGATATCTTCCACCCCAAAGCAGCACTTTATGAAATTCGAGTTATCCGAGTTAATATCAATGTGTTACATCGATCAAGTTCCGCGCGCAAAAGACTGTGAGTTATTTCACTCAAAGGGATTGCTTGTCCTAACTGAAATGACTAAACTAAAAAGTTGATAGCAAAACCGATTATGGGAAATGGACACCAAGTTCCCTAAAACATAAATGAGTCTTTCAAACTAAGGAGACCATGATGAGGAAATCGTTGGTTGTCATGCTTGCGATGGCGGTAGTGGCGATAGTCGCCTACACGCTTCAGGCGCAGGAAGGCGAGAAGTGGCTTGATCCGGCCAACTGCTACTACTGTCAGCCGCTGACTCAGACCGAGGGTTTAATGGAGAACCTCGGCTGGGAGAACTACAATATCAAGAACGGCTCGATATCGGTAACGACGTACAAGCCGGAGTGGAAAGAGAAGTGGAAGGCGGCCTCAGCCGAGATGCAAAAGCGCTGGATGGCAATGCCGACTGAAGCTGAGCATCCTAAGTGCGGCATGTGCAAGGCCTGGTCCGAGGTACCGATGGACAGAGTGTCGTGGGAGAATGTCGAGTTCACTGGTGGCGAACTCGGTATTACGACATCCACTGACACGGCGGTAGTAGCCCAGCTTCATTCAATTACCGACAAGACGCGCCAGGCGATGGAAGATTGGATGAAGGCCGAAGCGGAAGCCAAGGCTGCAGCGAAGCAGTAGCCGGCTGATTATTCAGTGAATTCCGTGACTGGTGGACGTCCTCGTCCACCAGCGCGGTGTCGAGAAGCTGGCGCACCGGGAGGTACGCCGGCCACGGCTGTCGGGCAGGGTCGCCCGACAGCGCTCGCGGCGGCAGGTCTCGGTCCGGTCCCTCTTTCATCGGGTCCGGACAAGGACCCCGGATCAAGTCCGGGGCAGGCTCTGCCGCAACTCTTACGCAGCACTTCAAAGCCGCTCTTTCTTGTTTACGGAGTCAGCCAGAAGTCTCGCGGGTATAGGCGATGTATTTTGTGCGGGCCTTCCTCAGACGCGATATACTCTTCGAGCGACTGGAACTGCGGTTCCGGGCCGATCAAGAAGAAGTAACTGTCCGTGGTTTTCTCCGGTGGTGGTCCGTAGCCGACCAGCACCGGGCCATAAGCGTCTCGCATCTGCCCCTCGAGTTTGCTTAAAAGGTCGGGATTTCGGCGCATCTGCAACACCTTTTCACTGTAGCGCCTGACTACTTCCGGTGTGAAGCCGTCGGCCAGGTCGGCGGCCATCGCCTCGGCGCGTTGCTCGTAGCGCCCCTGGGAACGAGATGAGCGGAAAATCTGGGCAATAGCGTAGTCGACGAGGCTCGAGTCGGGCTTGGCGTTCTTCAGTTCGTTGACCACGAAGCGCATCGTCTCGGCCACATCCGGGCAACGCTCGGCATAGTAGTTTACTCGGCCGGTCTGCTGGCTAAACGTGTAACCGTTGCTGTAGGCCAGGCCCGCGGCCCAGGTGCGGGTGAACAGTCCGTGCGGGCCGCGGCCGCCATACAGTTTGCCGGACAGGCAGTTGATAACGGCACCGGTTGTCGTGTCAAACTCATCGGCAATGCGGGCCGAGAAGATCAGAACACCATTCTGGGTTCCCTGATGAACCAGCCCGGCATAGATGATTGGGCTGCCGGCGTTGTTGTCGCGTTCGTTCAGGCGGGCCAGAACCCGGCGGGTGGCGCTGTAACTCTGCCGCGTCGAACGCTCCCTGGCCAGTTTATTAGTCAGACCCTCGATCCCCGGCATCGCCGCAGTGCGATCCTGTGTGTTGGACACCATAAACAGGCGGGCGTTGTCCGTTCTGCGCAGAAGAGCCAGAACTTCTTTCAGACGAGTGAGGACCACGGACGGAGAAGCCAGCAGATCGCTCCGGGCCTGGTTGCAGAGATACGTCCAATCGGCGGACAATGACACATCCGGAATATCGCCGAGCATAACCGGTAACGACTGAATGAGCGCTCCCGCGGTGGCCTTTGCAGGTTCACCCAAGGCTGCGTATCGAGTCGCTACCTCATTCTGAACGGAGGACTCTCCCCCAGTGGACATTGACTCGATATCCCCGCAGAGGTCCAGGAGTGCCTGTCGCGAGCGGCCGTCTCCGGCTGCTCTGAGGGCATCGATGAACTCTGCCAGTTCAGTTTGCGCGGCCTGTCCGCCGGGATCGGTCAGCAGCCAGCGCATACGCTGGAGCATGTGCGCTTGCGTGAGGAAGCAGATACTGGTCAGCATGAGAGGATTGTTGTCGAAACGGTAGCCGTCGGCGACGCCATTGACCCAGTATTCCTCCGGAGCCTTCACCCGGTTACGCGCCGACTTTATCATCTGATCCAGGCAGTCCAGGATTCGTGGCAGGTTTTCGGTCTCAAGATAGGGTGAATAGAGTGCGGCGTTCATCCAGTCGAGCGCGTTGAGCAGCTCCTGACGGTTTCCGCCCTGTCCGGCCAGGACCAGCTCGGCCC